>JBKBRH010000182.1:0-501 GCA_046292225.1 Endomicrobiia bacterium | reverse complement strand
TTATGATTGTTAAACAATTCGTTTTCGTTAAATTCAAGGTTAGAAAAACCAACTTTTTTATGTGTTAAAAATTTTTTTATTTTTTGTATTTTGTTAAAACTTACAGGATAACGTAGATTTTGTATTGAAAGAAAAAATTTTTTTCCAGCATCAAATTTGTTATTTTTATAATTTATCACTTCATTATATTTATGCCAAAAAATTTTTTCTATTTTGTCTGAAAATATTGAGAGTATTTCAAAAGTTTCTTTTATAAAAATTTTTTCAGATTGTGTAAGATGTATTTTTTCAGAATTTAAAATTTTTTCTAAAATATTCATTTTTTATTTTTTACAAAATATAAAATAAGCATAAAAATTGCAATAAAACATAAAAACAGAAAAAAATCAATGTTGAAAAAAAATTTGTTGATTTTGTAATTACAAGGTTCTTTTATTAATATCTTCTTATGATAAAAACTTACGCAAGTGTTAAAGAATTGATAGTTTTATCTACAGCAAC
>JBKBRH010000181.1:0-502 GCA_046292225.1 Endomicrobiia bacterium | reverse complement strand
ATTACATCATTCACATCATCTTTATTAACGACAATCCAATCTGTTCCATTGTGCGATTTCCATGTTGCTCCATCATCAAATGATAACAATAATCTAATAATTCCATCATCTAATCCTGCTTGCAAAATTTTATTAACAATAATCGAATCTAAATCTCCATATGTTTTTATATCTTCTACTGATACAACTAATTGACCTTTTGGTAATGCTGTTATATCAATTTTTCTTTCTATATTATCTCCACTTTCGTTAGCCCAAGTTACAATTTCAAAATCATCATTTAACTCATCTAATGGGGAATAATTTGCTGTAATCTCTAAATTTGCAGATGTTTTATTTAGGTCATCTGTGTAATATAAAACATCAAAATTATTTCCAAGTTGATATAATTGATCCCATGCTGATTTTGGTATCGATGGCAAAACAGAAGAATCCGTTCCATTTAAAAAATCTGCTTCTGTTGGCGGGTTAGTTGTTACATCAACCCATGATGATATAGTTG
>JBKBRH010000180.1:0-503 GCA_046292225.1 Endomicrobiia bacterium | reverse complement strand
GATGAAAATTTTAAAACTTCCTTTTAAGAATGTTTTTGTTATAAAAAAGTTCTTTACCCAAGAATTATCATAAAAAACCTATAAAAAACTAAAATGGTTCTGTTAACTTTTGATAATCTTTTAAATAATACAAAATAAAGAATAATTAAGCAAGGCATAGTAGTAAACTCCTTACTAAAAAGTTCTTTGACAAAGAGGTTAGTTGTAACTGTTTGCTCCGCTACATTTTCGCTTGGCGGAACAATGTTTTCATATATCATTTTTTTGACTTTATCGTCTATAAACCATAAAAATTTCATAAAGAAAGTTAACAAAACTGTAAATGAAAGGAGGAAATAACATGAAAGTAAAAAATATAGCAGTATTGTTTATTTTAATGTTTACAGTTGTTTCATTTATGTATTCAGATTTTCGCTACTATGCATGGACATATCAGTTTATGACAATGTTGCCAGGTAGAGCAGAACTTGAACTATATACGAGAATGGAACAACAGGATCTAT
>JBKBRH010000179.1:0-506 GCA_046292225.1 Endomicrobiia bacterium | reverse complement strand
TTTAACATTCAACGATAAATGTTCTAATGAATAACATTGAACACTGAACACTGAACATTGAACGCTGAACATTGAACACCATAAGGAGGAAAATATGTCAAAGAAAAAATTAATAAAAAAAATGGTAAAATTAGTTTTTCCAGAGAGATTAATTAAAGAACCTGTGACATTTAAAATGGCAAAAAAGTACGACATAATTCCTAACATTCGTCGTGCAAAAGTCACTAAGACAATTGGAGAATTAGTTCTTGAATTAGAAGGTGAACAAAAAAATATTGAAAAAGCAATAAAGTATCTTATTAGGTTAGGAGTTAGTGTAGAACCAATTGAAGGTGATATTATTGACTAATCGCTTCTAAACATTGAACATTGAACATTGAACATTGAACATTACAAAAAAGGAGGGTTTCTAACAAATATGAAAGAGATATTTAGTAAAGTAGGAGAAAAAGAAGTGACTCGTGCGATTGTGAACGAGTTTGCAAAACAGTTTTCTGAATATGTAG
>JBKBRH010000178.1:0-512 GCA_046292225.1 Endomicrobiia bacterium | reverse complement strand
AGATAGGGATAGAAACCCAAGATTTTATAATCTAATGTGAGAAATAAAAAATCCATGTCTTTTTTTATGTAAGGAATTATGTATCCAATGGTATCAAAGGCAATAAGTACTGAAAAACAAGGAAAACCTATATTTTTTAAAAAATTTATAACCTTGTTGTTATTGATCCTATATAGAAAAATTTGAAATAAAGCCAAAGATAAATAAATCGTAATAAGATGGAAAGCCATTGAGATTTTTGAATAAAAAATTAGCACTAATAAACCAAGAATGAGAAAAAAAACAATGTTTAATTGAGCTGCTGGAGGCAATTTTAGAGGTTCTCTCTTCATGTAAGCTTTTCAATTGTTCTTATTATGGCTTTTTCTTTTTTTGAAAGATTTAGACCCTTTGGTTTTTCAATAAATATTTTCTCTCCCATAAGAATTTCAAAAAAAATAGAAGAATCTAAAGGAACGCATTTTTCTCTCCAGGCATTTTTTTCTATTTCTCTGTCCGAAGATATAACAATC
>JBKBRH010000177.1:0-514 GCA_046292225.1 Endomicrobiia bacterium | reverse complement strand
ATAAGTTTTATTTAACCATTTGTTTTTTTAAAAAAAAGATAACTATTGTTAAGTTATATTTTACAATTAAGTTTGTTTTTTTATTTTTTTTTAAAAAAAAATATTATACTTCAAAATACTTTTCCTTCCTTATTATTTAATTGAATGAATCTAATTTTAATGAATTTATTTTAATGAAAAGAAAAAAACGAGCTAAAAAAATATAAATTTTAAAATAAAAATAAAAATGAAAAAAATAAATAAATTATTAAAAAAAAATATTTTAATATATTATTTAACAAATATAAATTGTTCATTTTTAACAAACAAAATAATAAAAAATTTAATAAAATTAAAATATTTAAATTTATCAAATAATAAAAAAATAACAGATGAAGGAATAAAAAATTTAATAAATTTAAAAAAATTATTATTACAAAGGAATAATATGATAACGTATAAAGGAATAAAAAAAATAAAATATTTAAAAAGTTTAGATATATCATATAATGAAAAAATAACAGAAGAAATAAAA
>JBKBRH010000176.1:0-516 GCA_046292225.1 Endomicrobiia bacterium | reverse complement strand
TATCGTAGCCATTTTTAATATTCTCCGTGTGTATTAAGTTCTGTTAACTTTCTTTATGAAATTTTTATGGTTTATAAAATTAGTTGTTAGGTGGTAGCAGGTAGGAGGTAGGGGAAAAGTGAGAAAGTGAAAAAGAGTAATCACTACTTCCTAACCTACTAATCACCAATCACTAATCACTGAACATTAACTAAGTAAAAAGTAAGAAAGAGTGGATATTGAAACAAACATTCCACACACTCTTCACAGGCTATGTCATAATTTCACTTTTTGTCATTCTGAGGTATTTTTGTGTTATTCTGAGCCGAAAGCGAAGAATCTCAAAGGCGAGATCCTTCGCTGCGCTCAGGATGACATTCCTGGTTCCAAATGTCATTCTGAAGGAGCGAAGCGACTGAAGAATCTCATATTTCATCGTATAAATCCTTAAACTCTGGATTTTTACTTTTTATTAATTCAATCTTTTTCTTCCTAAGCCAACTTTTAATTTTCTTTTCCTCAGCAATTGCTTCTAAC
>JBKBRH010000175.1:0-521 GCA_046292225.1 Endomicrobiia bacterium | reverse complement strand
GCTGCATTATCTGTTGTCCATATTGTAAAAAATAAAATATAAGTAAGTTTCATACCATAATTTTTTATATCTCTTAAAAGATAAAGATGAGATAACGAAAAAGAAAATATCATAGGAGAAAAAAATTCAATGCTTATTCTTCCTATTGCACCTAAAGGTTTTTGTTTAATAATTTCTTTTAAAAAAATAAGAAATACTAAAACAGCAATTATAGTAGAGGTTAGATATAAAGAAAATTTGTTAAACTGCAATGGCTCTAAAATTATAGCGATAAAAATAAAAATACTAACAATAAAAGACCAAAAATAACTTGTTTCATAACCAGCAACTTTTGTCATATAAACAAATTCTTTAACCATATAAAGAAGCACTATTAACAAAAAACAAAAAAATACTCCACCTCCATAATATATAGAAATTAAAACTACTGGTATTGCTAAAATTGAAGTTATTATCCTTGGTAACAACATAATTTATTTCACCTTACCAAATCTTCTTTCTCTCAACTGAAATTCTTTTAT
>JBKBRH010000174.1:0-526 GCA_046292225.1 Endomicrobiia bacterium | reverse complement strand
CTCTGAAATGGTATTGATTTGTTATTTCCATCCAAAAATAAAAAAACGTTTTTTGGTCTTATTAAACTTATACGACTTTTAGCTACTCATAACCTGCGCATTCTTATGGTTCATCAAATAAAAAAATGAGTATTAAAAGTAAATTATTTCTTCTCTCAATGTTTTTACACTAGTTTATTATTCTTTAAAATACACCTGTATAAACCCACTCAATTCTGACAAAAAATTATTAAGATTTTTTAAAAAATCTTATTAAACCTTTTAAAATCCACATGTTAAACCAATGTTTTAAAAATTATTTTTTATATAAAAAACAAATAGATAACAATAATTAATATTTTTAACAAATCGAAAGATATCTATTTTTAAAATTATACACATTAAAAATAAAATTGTTTTTTTATGTAACATTAAGAATGAAAATGCACATTTTTTTATGTATATTTATGAGAACAATATCACAATGTCATGTATTTATTGTATTTATTGTATTTAAAAACACAATATTTGACATACTAAGTGCCAC
>JBKBRH010000173.1:0-527 GCA_046292225.1 Endomicrobiia bacterium | reverse complement strand
GGCGAAAGGGAGGCCTTGCCCGAGGCAGACCTTCTCGCTGACGGTAAAATCGGGCTAGGAGGCAGTGTGGCTCCAGCATGGCCTCGACAACTAGGAGCTGCGGGCAGAATCAGGGCTGTCCTTGGCCTCGCCTGCCCTAAGACCAAACAAGGACTAAGCATGTAGAGTCTTTTCAGGTACCCTAGACTGGACGCGGGTTCGATTCCCGCCACCTCCACTCTTACTGAATCTATGCTTATCGATAACGGGAAACATTATTTAGTGACGTATAGCCAGCACGTTGAGCAAAGCGCTTGCCAGATATTTACAATAAAATATAAAAGTGAAAGGAGGTATTAGGTGGATAGAATAAAAAATTTGAGCGAGTGGCTTGATAGAGTTATTTGCAATGATGCGTTAGAGATACTCCCGCAGCTCCCAACGGAGAGTATTGATCTTGTACTTACTGATCCTCCTTACTTTTTAGATAAGTTAGACGATCATTGGACGCCAGAACGTGCTGCTCGCCGAACTTATCAGAGTCAGAC
>JBKBRH010000172.1:0-538 GCA_046292225.1 Endomicrobiia bacterium | reverse complement strand
GTAAAATATTCTATTCGGAATTATTAATTGGTAATACTGTTCTTATGATTGCAGATGAAATTTCTGATAAAAAAACAAATTTAGAATATAATCCTATTTCATTGTATGTTTATGTAGATGATGTTGACGAAACTGCGAAAAAAGCATTAAAATTAGGCGCTAAACAAACACATCCTATTGAGAATCAATTTTATGGAGATAGAATGGGTGCAATCATTGATCCTTTTGGTATTGAATGGTCTGTTGCTAAACATATTAAAGATGTATCTGACGAAGAAATTGCCAAGCATGTTCCAAAAGCTATGGATGAAATGAAAAAAATGGGAAAAACAGATGAATATTACAAACAAAAATATCTGAAATATAAAGAAAAATATTTGAATTTTTTAAAAAATAATTATTAAATAATCGAAATTATTATTTTAAATTTAAATTTAAAATAATAATTATAAATCATTGATAATTATTTTTGTGTTTTTATTTAATAATTTTAAATCATCTTTTCTAATTTTTGTATGTTTTAGATTTACTACACTAC
>JBKBRH010000171.1:0-542 GCA_046292225.1 Endomicrobiia bacterium | reverse complement strand
AGTTTGGAAAACTTAAATAAAAATTTTTCAACATCAACTTTTGTCTTGAATATAAAAAAAACTTAACTACAGGAATTAGAAATTTTAAAAATATTTTTAAAATTTCTTCAGGAAAAATAATAATAAAAAGTTTTATAAAATACGAAAAAATATATTCTACCCATTCTTTCATACAGCAAAAAGTATTTTTAAATAAAAATCAAGATTTTTTATAAAATCTTTAAAACTCATATTTGATATTTCTTTCCATTCAATCCGAGGTAATAAATAAAAATCTAAGTTTTTATTATTTTTATAAATCAACCCATTTTTTAATGTAGTTGCTGTTTGATAATTTGTTCTTTGAAGAACTTCTTTATATTTTTTAGGCACTTTGCCAAACGGATAACAAAAATGTTTTATTTCAGTATTTATTTCTTTTTCTAAAATTTTCTTTGACTCGTTTAATTCAAAAATTAATTCTTGTTCACTAACTTGCGTTAAATCTAAATGAGACAATGTATGAGATCCTACATAAAAAATGTCTAAAATATTTTTTAACT
>JBKBRH010000170.1:0-548 GCA_046292225.1 Endomicrobiia bacterium | reverse complement strand
CATAAATTGCCATTTAGCTTATAAGCAAACTTTACTATTTTTTCTGCTGGATTGTTTTTGATATAGGATTCTATATTATTTATATACTCATTTAGGTTAATATTTTTAGATAGAATTTCTTCTAATATACAGAACACATTATCTAATTTCTCTTCATAAAAACCCATTTTATATTTTTTAATAACATAAACATTTCCTCTTTCTTGTCCAGGCACAAATACAGGTATAAAAATTGGACGTTTAGCAGATAATGTTTCAGAAGTAATAGCTCCTCCACCTTTACATATTACTAAATCACTTACACGAATAAAATCGTACATACGGTCTGTCCAGGCAATTATAACTGTTGGTGGTATAAAATTTTTATTTTTTAGTTCTTCATATATTTTTTGATATTTACCGGCAACAACAATTAACTGAAAATCTTCTTTTCTTATTCTTAAAAATTCTATAATTTGTAAAAATCTTTCCACTGCACCTAAACCTACTGTTATTAAAATTGTTAATTTATTCTGTTGTAATCCCAATTCTGTAAGAATTTTGTTTTT
>JBKBRH010000169.1:0-560 GCA_046292225.1 Endomicrobiia bacterium | reverse complement strand
CAGACATTTTTTCCTGGCAGATAGATTTTTTAACTGAAGTAAGAAAAGGTGATAAATTTAAAGTTGTATATAAACAATTAGAATACGAAAACGGTTACAAAAAAGATGCTGAAATTTTAATAGCAAAATATTCAGGCAAAATTACAAATGAACATATAGCTTTATATTTTGAAAGCAAAGATGGTAATTTTAGAGGATATTTTTCAGAAGATGCTAAATCTGTAAAAAAAATTTTTTTAAGAGCACCACTTAATTATAGAAAAGTTTCTTCTGGATTTGCTAAAAAAAGGTTTCATCCTATACTACGTATTTTTAGACCACATCATGGAACAGACTTCGTAGCACCAATTGGAACACCTATTGTTACAATAGGTGATGGTATTGTAGAATATTCTGGCTGGAAAGGCGGATATGGAAATGTAGTCATAATAAGACATAATTCAACATATAAAACATTATATGGCCATCTTAAAAGTATAGCAAAAGGGATAAAACCAGGCGTTAGAGTTTTTCAAGGACAAATTATTGGATATCTTGGCTCTACAGGCATTTCAACAGGG
>JBKBRH010000168.1:0-561 GCA_046292225.1 Endomicrobiia bacterium | reverse complement strand
AGAAGAAGAAAAAGAATTATATAAAAGACTTGTAGAATTTGAAAGAATATTCAAAGATTTAAAGATAGAAAAAGAAGAAAAGGAACGAGAATTTAAAAAAATAGAAAATGAAATGATTGGATTATATAATGAAGAAAAAGAAATTGCTATTAAATTAGAAAAAGAGAAATTAAAAGTAAAGTCAGAAATAAAAAAGAAAGAAGAACTGTTAACACAGTTAAAATTGTTAAATAATGAATTGGAAAATAAAAAAATAAAAGAAAAAGAAATTTTTGATTTGGAAGCTTTAGAAAATCCTTATTTGGATACAAGAATTTATCATATTGCTGAAGACAAAGAAATTAAAAAACCAGTTGCTTATAAATCAAGAAAATTTTTTGTTTTATTAATAATTTTGGGTTTAGCCACAGCTCTCTTTAATTTTTTTGTTTATTCAATTTTTAAAAACAACGAGCCTAATGTTTTAAGAAGCATCTTATTTGTACAAGTTACCTTATCTGGTCTTTTAATTTTTTATTCAATCAGAACCAATTTCTTTTTCCTAAAATCAAAAACTTTACC
>JBKBRH010000167.1:0-566 GCA_046292225.1 Endomicrobiia bacterium | reverse complement strand
ATTACTTCAGGTTTTTTACTTCTTTTTTTCATAAAAAAATAATATCCTCCAACAGATAGACCTATTAATATGGTTCCTATTAAAATTATAATAGAAACTTTTTTCATTTTTTCCTCCCTTTTTCTTAAGTTCTGTTAACTTTCTTACTCACATTTTCTTCTATTTAAGAAACTTCTTGTTTAGGCTCCATCTATAACAGAACTTATAGAACAAATCGTTTGAAAGAAAACTTCTTGTTTAAACTCCCTCCTATTAAGGAAGGTAGGGGAGATGTTTATTAACAATCTTTTTTACTTTTTCACTCTCTCACTTTCTCACTATCTACTACCACCTGCCACCTAAATATAACACACCTCCTTATTTAATTTCAAAATCCTCTATCCAGAAACATTTGTATCTTCTGCCATAGATAATAGCATCTTTTCTCCATTTACCTTTTAATCTCACATCTTTATCCAAATAGAGATTTCTTAAAGTATTCACATATGGAGCGTTAGTAAGTGAAATAACTTCGTTGTTTTTATCTAACAAAACAGTCATCTGTAAAGAGTGCGGGTCAGAAAGGT
>JBKBRH010000166.1:0-573 GCA_046292225.1 Endomicrobiia bacterium | reverse complement strand
TATTTATGTCTAAATTTTTTATTGTGTACAAAGAATATTTTATTTTAACATTATCAACCGTTATATATTTAAAAATATCCACTTCACAAGCTTCAAAAGATATTTTTTTACAAGTATTTAGTTTAGTAAAAATATTATTGATCATTATTTGTTTTTCTGTGGAAAAATTATCTTGTAAATAAAATCCAATAATTATAATATTATTAATTTTTTTTCATGGAAATTAATAAGTCGTAAAAATAGTCAATTTGTATTTTAATATTGCAATAAATAATATAATTAATGAAATTATGTTTTTGAATTATTTTTTTCCAATTTTGATAATCGTTATCAGTACCATATTCAACAACTATTTTACCATGCCATTCTTTGTTCTCAATTACTTTCTTGAAATATTGATTTAATTGTTTACACATCAATAAATTTTTTAAATCTAAAAATTTTAAAATAGTTACGATGATATCCACACCATATATTTCTATCATTTCATATTAAATTTATAACGACATAACGATAATTATGATTATGAATTTCAATTTTTATTTCAGAATAATTATTTTGAAATAAAGATTT
>JBKBRH010000165.1:0-573 GCA_046292225.1 Endomicrobiia bacterium | reverse complement strand
AATCGTTGGACACAATGTTTAAACCATTCCAACCATTGCCAAATACACTAGTAAAATTCAGTAATGGTAAAATTAGATGACTTTTTAATAAATAGGAGGAATCGCCAATCAAGAATAAAGGCTTCGAAGAAAAATTTTTTGAAATTTTAGTACTAAATCAATGGGATCCCTCAAACACCTCTAATAATGTTCTAGAAGAATTAGAAATGTGTTTAACAAAATAATTAAAATTAGAATAAAAACCTATGATAAAAACAGGTAACATTTTTTTACTAACAAGCTGGCGAATTTTTGAATTAATAATAGGAAGTTCAATCCTTAAATTTACATCAAGTAAAACACAGATGTCAGCTTCGCCTAACCTAGTCAATGGAGTATTAAACGAGTAAGTGGATGTATAATCATTGGAGGCTAAAGCCGGTATAAAAAAGTTAGAGCCGTTCAATAATAAAAATTTTTTAAAGATATAAACTGTTTCTAAATCCAAATAATCCCCAACGTATCCCCGTAAGGGTATAAAAGAAGATCTGCTTGAAACAAAAAGGCTAGAGAATAGTTTCTTAATAAACAATA
>JBKBRH010000164.1:0-574 GCA_046292225.1 Endomicrobiia bacterium | reverse complement strand
CCATCTTATATAAAATCTATTTAATAAGGGTATATGCTTCTTTTAAAGTGATAATTCTTTTATGTTTTAATTCATCTACCCTCTTTTCATTATCAATATAATAAGAAAAAAATCCCGTATCTAAATAATAAAATAAATCATCATCCTTTTCAATAAAGAAAATCTGACTAATCGGAAGAGAATTTAAAATTTTTCTAATATTTCTATTTAATAAGATGGAGTGGACTACATACACAGAGTAATTAGTGTTTCTAAAAATTTTATCTATAACATTTACTACGTATTTCTTAATTTTAGGATTAAAATATTTTCTATCTCCAAAATACATGATTTTATTTAAAATACCTTCTTGCTCAAAAGTAAGAAGAAAATCTTCTAATCTAACTGCAAAAATTGGTGCAGGATTATTTGATATATCTCCGTTTTTCAAACTACATCACCTCTTATCAAAAAATGTTTTTCTCATATCACTTCCTACAATTTTTATAGGTGTCATATTTCCTGAAATTAAACTAATAATACTCTCACCATACCTTTCTTTTAAATCTTCTTTAGATAAGTTTGTGCAAATTAT
>JBKBRH010000163.1:0-575 GCA_046292225.1 Endomicrobiia bacterium | reverse complement strand
ACGTGTAGTAGATAAAGATATATTATCTCGGTTTTTACACCAAAAACTTTTAGGAGAGATACTTGTTGAAGAAAAAATTATAACTAAACAACAACTTAATGAAGTTGTAGAAATACAGAAAAAATATAAAGAAAAATTAGGTGAAATACTTATAAAATTTGGATATTGTACACCAAAACAGATACTTTACGCGTTAGCAAAACAATTAGGAATTAAAGGAGATATAGAAGTTAAATAAAATGGGAGTGTCGGTTAATTTGGCAAACCACTGGTCTCCAAAACCAGGACTGGGGGTTCAAATCCCTCCACTCCCGTAAAAAATTTTAAAAAGGAGGTAAAAAATGGTTACACTATTTACTGATTTAACTTCGTTATTTGTAGCGATATTTAGTGGGATAATAGGTGTTATCTTTGTATTTTTTTTGATAAAAAAAATTCTTTCTTCAGATGCTGGGACGGAACAAATGCAAACTATATCTTTACTTGTACGTAAAGGTGCTATTGCTTTTCTTACAAGAGAGTATAAATCTGTTTTGTATTTTCTTATAGTTTTATTTTTAATCATCTTTTTTGGT
>JBKBRH010000162.1:0-586 GCA_046292225.1 Endomicrobiia bacterium | reverse complement strand
AATAAAATATTTTCCACTTATTGACACCCACGAAATATTTCTTTCTATTAAAGAATTTATTTTATTAACTTTTTCTACTAACAAAATTTCTTTTTCTTTATTTTGAGGATCTAAAACTTTGTTCACATAAGCAATATGAACATTGTTCGGTTCTTGTGTAAATTTATCAGAATGAACATAATGGTTAAACAAAAAATTTGTTTTTTCTTCAATTTGGGATTGAATTTCTACTTCTACAAAATATTTTTTTTCATCATCTTTGTTAGAAAATTGAAAAAATTTTTTTATATTTTTTTCATTTGAACTAAAAACTAAAACTGTTTTTTCTTCATCTTTAATTTCTTTTACTTCGTATTTTATTTCTGGATATAAAGATAAAAAATCCTTATCTTCTTTGATGATAGGATAAAAATCTTTATATCCATTATCTTCTTTAATATAAACTTCTCTTATAGCAGCACCATATTTATTAAAAACAATTCTTAAATACTGTGTTTCAATAACATACGGTTCAAAATTAATATTTTGTTGTAAGTTATCCTTCTTTATATCTTTTATGTCTAAAGAAACATCAGAACTTTGTGGT
>JBKBRH010000161.1:0-596 GCA_046292225.1 Endomicrobiia bacterium | reverse complement strand
AGAGAAAAACGGGTTAGTAATAAGTGGAACACATCCAGTCGGAAATTTAGTTGAAATTATAGAACTTAAAGACCATCCGTTTTTTATTGCAGTACAGTTTCATCCTGAATTTAAATCTCGGTTTGTTAAACCACATCCGTTGTTTTACCATTTAGTAAAAATAGCAAAAGAAAATGGATAAGATAAATCTGTCTATAAAAGTATCGGTGGGATTGCTAACCAGCAGAGAAATTGAAGTAATAAAGTAAGAAAGTGAAAAAGTGAAATAGGTGATAGGTGATAGGTGATAGGCGATAGCAGGTAGGTGGAAAGTGAAAGAGTGAGAAAGTGAAAAAGTGAGAAAGTGAAATAGTGTAAAAGTAGTCGTGGTTGAAAACCACAACTACTGACAAAGCCACAGAAATACACAGAAAGAATTTTTATATAAAAGATTGTAGTAGTAAAAGGTAACTCTGTTACGGATACTTACGGTAAGGTTTAAATGAGATGGAATAAGATTATTAAAGATATTACATCCTGGATAGTTAAACAAGTAAACCAGGCAAATAAAAACGGTGTAGTGTTTGGTTTAAGTGGTGGTGTAGATTCAGCAGTTG
>JBKBRH010000160.1:0-600 GCA_046292225.1 Endomicrobiia bacterium | reverse complement strand
AATTTTTCAAAATATGGCAATAATGCATTTAGCGGTGTAATCAATATAGTAACTAAAAGATATGGCAAAAATAGTATGGGTTTAGGTTATGGAAGTTTTAACACTTTTTTGTTATCTGGATCTTCGTATGGTAATGGTAGAAATTTATCTTTTGAATTAGGTAGTTCTGATGGTTACAGAAAAAATACTGATTATACTTATTATAATCTTTATGCATCTTTAGGTTATAACAATTGGAATTTTTTGCTAGGTTTCTTAAATAAAGATTTTGGTGCACAGGATTTTTATGCTATCAACAGAACTGAGTATGAACAAACACAAACTTTGTTCACAAACATCAACTATTTATCAAATATAGATAGAAATTTTAAGCTTGATTTTAATATTTTCTTAAGATCTGGGTATGATTATTATACTACACAGAGACATTATCCTGAAGCGTATAGAAACCGTCATAATTCGTATGTTTATGGAACAACTGCTAAAATTGATTTTAAGTATAGTAGGAATTTAAATATTCAACCAGGGATAGAAGTTATATATAAAAATCTTGATAGTAAAGGTGAAAGTGAACTTTATCCTTCGTGGCGAGGAATGGGA
>JBKBRH010000159.1:0-615 GCA_046292225.1 Endomicrobiia bacterium | reverse complement strand
TCATAACTCTTCTTCGGTAGTAAATTCTCTATGTAAAACACAGTATCATTTGTACTATGAATATTAAATGACCTATAAAGAAAATTATCTTTGTAGATCTTAACCATTACTGGTTTTGCAAGATTGTTTAATTTCAAATTAAACCATGCCTCTGTGCATGATGCATCTTCAAATGTAAGAGTAAATCTCTCAAAATCATCAGGTTGAACTGGTGATTTTTTGCAGGTGAGAGTTGTTAAAGTAATGATAAATAAAAATTGTAAAACAAAAATTTTCTTTAGTAAATCAAACATATATCCTCTAGAGCTTTTGGAGAAAAATAATAATTACAAATTTGAAATGCTCTCTTTTGATTTGTGATTTTATAAGTGAGATTATAAAGGATAGTTGGTGTGCGGGAGGGTAAGCAGGCTTTGTATTTTTTATTTCTCTTTTCATTGCCTTAAAACTTCTTCCAAAGGCTATATAAATATTTTTTCTTCTTTGGCAAGAGAAAGTAGTAATCTTTATTCTAATCGAGGCTTTATTAATATTCAACTCCTTCGGAGTTTTTTAATGCAAAATCTTCTATGTGTTTAATTCAAATAAAATAAGATCATATAAAAACATTAAAGG
>JBKBRH010000158.1:0-615 GCA_046292225.1 Endomicrobiia bacterium | reverse complement strand
GTGTTTTTTCTGAAGAGTAACGCCCTTCTGGGAGAAAGATTCTTCTAACATTAGCGCGACCGTATCTAAAAACGGCCTGCATGTAAGCTTTTTCTGGGTTTACATCAAGTATTATCATACTTACTTTTTACCTCCTTTTTTTATTTTCTAATTATATTCTACTCTTAATAAGTGTATTTGTCAATATATTTATTCATATTTTTTTATGATTTTTTTATAAAAAAAGGGTAATTTTTTACAAAAAATATAGAAAAAAATATAAAAAATTTTTCTATTTTCTCTATATTTTTTTGTAATTAAATAGTTTTCATTAATCTCATCTTTTATCAAATCAAAAAAATCTCTATCTTTAATTATATATATTAAAAATTCTCTTTCTAGAATATTATCTTGAACTTCTACAATTTGAGATTTTTTTGACTTTTTTTCTTTTATCTCTTCAAGTAAAACTATTTCAGGAAAACCAGTTCTCTCAGAAATTCTTTTTATAATTTCAAACCTTTTTGTTGGATCTTTAATTTTTTTAGCAATTTCAATTAAATCTTTAACAAGAGGAACAAGTGTTTCACTATCTTTGTTCTTTTTCTCTGCTTCATTCCATAAAAAATTTATAGC
>JBKBRH010000157.1:0-626 GCA_046292225.1 Endomicrobiia bacterium | reverse complement strand
AACATTATCAAAAACCGTTAGATTTTTCTTTACAAGATATTGAACAGTTTAGGTCTGTCTATCAGAAATTTATAGATTTTTCGTCAGAAATAGAGAATTTAACAAAAGATGTTAATGAAATTAAAAATTTAAACCAAAATATTAAGAAAGAAATTGACGATGTTGTGAAAGAATTTGAATCTTCAATGGATAAAAATCTCAATACTTCTTCTGCGTTGGCTAAAATACACAAACTTGTTGCTTTAGTTTATAAAATACCTAAAGAAAACAAATCTGATATTCTCTACGGGTACGAAAAATTTAAGTTATTAATAGAGACAATTTTAGGTATAAAAATTTCTTCTCATTGCGAAATTCCGCAAGAAATAAAAGATTTGGTTTCAAAAAGAGAGTTAGCAAGAAAAAACAAAGATTATAAAACATCTGATGAAATAAGGAAAAAAATTTTTGATTTAGGATATATTTTAGAAGATACACCTTATGGAACTAAGATAAAAAAGAAAATATAAGGGTGTTTAAAAGTATGGAAAATTTTATCACATCTAAAAAACTTATAAAAGAAATTATCAGAAATTATCCACAACAGGTTTCAAAATTATACATTGCAAATAATGCATATGGGAAAG
>JBKBRH010000156.1:0-633 GCA_046292225.1 Endomicrobiia bacterium | reverse complement strand
GTAAATACTCTAGATATAACTAATCAGTTCAAAAAGTAATCACAATAGAGTTTTTATACTAAAAAAACACATTTTTTCAACTTAAGTTAATGAAAAATATAAATATATAATTTGAAATATAAAATTTATTTTTTGGTTAAAAATTACTCAATTAAGCGTGAAAATAAATCCTTTTTGTGATGCGTATCACTGTTTTTCTTTACTGTTTTATAATACAAAACCATATTTTGTAGATCATTTATCGATTATTTTTCTTTAGAAGATCAAGTTGTTGTTTTTACATGATTAATATGGTCTACAGCAACAATGATAATTGTTGCGGTTATATTGCATTCTGTTATAAAAAACATATAAAAGTTGAATCAAATATTAAGAGCAAAAAACCTTTAGCTTTAAATACAGATGAGTGAAGACAGATGGTCATTAAGCGGTGTAATCAGCACTCAATCTTGGCTTAAATTAAGCTGTAATTTTGTTATACCGTTAAAGCAGAATTTATTAAAAAAGTGAGAGTTTTAGTTCGATATCGCTCTACTGTGAACCATAAATGATTAGAAGGATGGGCTTTGTTGTACAAACCTATTCTTAAAGCCATCTTTAGCAATATAATTTCCGAATGAAGAAGCCAGCACC
>JBKBRH010000155.1:0-638 GCA_046292225.1 Endomicrobiia bacterium | reverse complement strand
ACTTAAAGCAGATTTTATCGATTTAAAAGAATTCATATTTTTTATTTCTATTTTAGTCCCTAAAGGTATTTTTGTGTAATCGTCATAAACAAAATCTTCTTCAACAGTAGATAATGAAAGATTAGCATCAACTCTAAATGTTCCTTTTTCCATATCACAATCTGAAACATCTAAATATCTTAAGATATTTCTTAAAGTAGTTAAGTATTCTACTGCTTCTTCTGGCGAATAAATACATGGTTGGCTTACAATTTCTATTAGTGGTGTGCCTGTACGATTATAATCTATTAGTGAATAATCAAGTTCTTCTTTCCCTATAGCGTGTAATAATTTACCTGCATCTTCTTCAAGATGGATTCTTTTAATATAAACTTTTTTAACTTCTTTTTTCCCATTTTTTAGTTCCACATCAACAAAACCGTCAGTTGCAAGTGGTTTTTCATATTGTGAAATTTGATAATTTTTTGGCAAGTCAGGATAATAATAATTTTTTCTTGCAAAGATAGAATTGTTGTGTATTTTACAATTTAGTGCTAAAGCAGTTTTTATTGCAAGTTCTAATGCTTTTTTATTTATTGTTGGTAAAACTCCAGGTTGGCCTGTACAAATAGGACAAATATTTTTGTTAGGTTCAACAC
>JBKBRH010000154.1:0-647 GCA_046292225.1 Endomicrobiia bacterium | reverse complement strand
CGTTGGTTTTTTAGAGTACATCTTTGCGCGTACAAACGGCAATATGCTTTTTATAAAGATGGGAAATAATGTAAGTAATTTATCAAACATTAGCCTTTATATACAGGAGGTTTAAGGGTATTTTTTTTTTATCAAAAAAATTTATGGTTTGAGGAAAAGCGGGAAAATAAAGTTCATGAAGATTTATTGGAAAAGTGAATATCTGCAACTATTGAAATATTCACCGGCAAAAGCAGTAATTAAATTATAGATTATTTTAATTTATGTTTATAATAAGTTTAAAATATGAAAATGTCTGGTTAATTATTAATCTTTGACGAAAAAAATTATTAAGTGAATAGGAGATATAAAAATTTTTATACTTCCTAGAAATCTTGTATAAAAACGCAAAGAAAATGTCGAAATTTTTTAAATCATAAGGTTAAGTCGGAAAGTGAAAGGTCCGAGCGGCTTTTGCGGTTACGTTTGTTTTTGCATGAAAAATGAAAACAATTGTTATTTAAAAATTTAAATAAATTGCAGAAAGTTAAATGGAAAGTTAATAATAATTTATTAAAATTATTGTTAGAAATTTATCAATAAAACCCTATAAAACTGGGAAATGTTTTTGTGACTTTTAAAGAAGGGGAATTTTTTAAACCTAGTGA
>JBKBRH010000153.1:0-675 GCA_046292225.1 Endomicrobiia bacterium | reverse complement strand
ATAACAATTTTAGACCCAGCAACTGCTGGGAAAATAAAAGTTAACTTCACACCTCCGCAGACTGCTCCTATTTTCGCTGAGATTTACAATTTTGAGATAGAGATAAGAAAAGACGATGACATAAAACGCACAGTAATTAGAGAACAATTTGAAGTTTTGGAAGATATAATACAATGGTAAGCAAAATAAAAAAAATTATATGGAAAATACAAGATTATTTTTCAAGTTTATACTACAGAGCAGCGGTAGATTTTTGGTTTCATATATTAACGATAATTTTGTTGATAACTATTATATATCTAATTGTCTCTAAAAAATGAAGATAAAAAATAAAATTCGTGATTATTTTCTTATAGCAGTAGCAAAACAGATAGGTAAAAAATTATTTAAGGAGGATAAAAATATGGATAAAAAACATTGGTGGCAGTCAAAAACTATATGGGCTGGTATTGTAACAATTTTGATAACAATATACAATACTTCAAGACCATTAGTAGCAGAATATTTTGGTGTGAACTTACCCGAGATACCGCCGATTATTTATTCTTTGCTTGGAGCTTTAGGGATATATGGTAGAGTTACGGCAGACAAAAAAATTGGATAAGGAGAATATGTGAAAAAATTAGTTTTATATACAGAGGAAGAAATTAGGCAAATTTTTGGTGATTTTAAGTA
>JBKBRH010000152.1:0-680 GCA_046292225.1 Endomicrobiia bacterium | reverse complement strand
GGTAGTTCTTGTTGCAGGAATCGTCATTGCGATAATCACTTTTATAATTATGATTGCCATGGTTTCAGGACTTGAGTCTCGACTCGTTGAGGATATAAATCTCCGTCAGGAAGAAGTTTTTCTCCCTAAAATTGAAGAATTAAAAAAACTCTCTGATGACAGCGACATTGATTTATCTCAAGAGATAAAAAAGATAAATAAAAAACTGAAGGATTTACGAGTTGAAATTTTCTCGAATTTAACTCCTTGGCAAAAAACTCAGCTTGCAAGACATCCCGAGAGACCCTACACCTTAGATTATGTCTCAATGATATTTGATGAATTTATAGAATTACATGGAGACAGAAGATTCGGTGATGATCCTGCAATAGTAGCAGGTATAGGAAAAATAGAAAAGCGTTCTTTTGCTATAGTTGGGCATCAGAAAGGAAGGACTGTAAAAGAAAGAGTCTACAGAAATTTTGGTCAAGCTCATCCTGAAGGATATAGAAAAGCTCTAAGAATAATGAAATTAGCTGAAAAATTCTCTATACCCATAATTACTATGATAGACACACCCGGTGCATATCCTGGCATAGGAGCAGAAGAGAGAGGTCAAGCAGAAGCTATTGCAACAAATCTTATGGAAATGTCTCTAATTAAATCACCTATAGTAGCTGTGGTAATTGGAGAAGGAGGCA
>JBKBRH010000151.1:0-692 GCA_046292225.1 Endomicrobiia bacterium | reverse complement strand
CCCTCTTCAATGAATCCTGGCATTAAACTTAAAAATTTCTTTATAATGTTTTCATCATATGGAAGATTTAGTTCCTTTAATATACCCTTTAATCCTAAATTTGCAGCACATTCGTAACATAAATGAAGTTCCTTTTTTTCATTGTTTATTATTTCTGTTATAAAAATAGTTGCATTATTCTTTTTGCAAATATCACAAATCATATTTACCTCTAAAATTATTTTATCATATAAAATTTTAACTGCATGTTTCATACATCTTTTTTCATAGTATTCTACTTCCTCAAATACTATATATACATGTTCATTAAAATAATTATTGGTATTATTTTTGTTTTTGGAAAAAATAATGATTGCGTTATCAATATACAAATGAAATTTATGACCTATTTTTTTTAAAATTTTTTCATTTTCATTGAAAAATATTTTGACGTTATTTAGTATTATAGTAGTTTGTGTTAAATTTTTAATAAAGTTAAAAAATAAATTAAAAACTTAACCGGGCTAGAGATAGAAAATTTACCTTTATTTCTTGGAGAATATGTTTGAAAGCATAATAATAGAAAGTTGAGTTTTAAAGAACAAGTTAATAAAATATGGTCGCTATTAATTAAAAATAATAGTTAGGGATAGATTTTAGGATATACCCTACTAAATAACAAAAACATGAAAAAGTCGAACTTTTTTTTAATA
>JBKBRH010000150.1:0-694 GCA_046292225.1 Endomicrobiia bacterium | reverse complement strand
CCAATTACGTTTAACTGAAGATACAAGAATTATTTCGGCTCATTATATTGAAGAAAATTTAGAAGACAAAACCAGAATTTTTTTTCTAAAACCACCTTGGATTTTTGAAGTTTGTCCTGTAAATTTTTTAAAATATAATATAACAATTATTGAAAAAGAAGAGGAACTTACAAATGTTCCAGGAAATTCGTATTTAGTCATTGGTGAACTTCAGTATTTTTTAACAAAAGGTTCAAGAAATAAAATAGAAAACGAAATTATAAGAAAAATGAAAAATTATGGTTTTTCTCTCATTAAAAAATTTGAAAAAAAATCTATTTTATTTAAGCAAGATACGACTATCCATGATTTAATATACGTTTCCCCTAAAATTTATTTATTTTATAAAGATGGATAAAATTTTTAATTTTGATTTACCAAAAGAATTAATTGCTCAGTATCCTTTGAAAGAAAGAGAAAAGGCAAGATTGATGGTCATTTTCAGAAATAGTGGCAAAATAAAAGAAGATATTTTTGAGAATATTGGAGATTACTTAGATGATAATTATGTGATTGTTTTGAACGATACAAAAGTTATATCTGCAAGAATTATTGCGAGAAAAGAAACAGGAGGTAAATTAGAAATTCTTTTATTAAAAAATTTGGATGATTTCAGATGGCAAGTTCTTATAAAAGGAAAGGTAAAAATTAATAC
>JBKBRH010000149.1:0-747 GCA_046292225.1 Endomicrobiia bacterium | reverse complement strand
CTACAAGTTGTCTTTTGTGATGATCATAAACAATAGATATTACACCAACAACTTCTTTATTAGAAATCCAAGTTTCTCTAACAAACTCTGAACGTATTAAATCCCTTATTGCTTCAGAACGATTTTTATAATTTTTATTTTTTATATATTTATCAAATTTGATTAAAAGATCTTGTGGTATTGCTATACCAAAACGTTTTAATTTTGTTTTCATATTTTTCTTGGTAGCACGATTTTTATTTTTGTAACAAAAAATTTTAATAATTGTCAATAGGTTTCAAAAAATTTTCTTAACAACCAACAAATCATTTGCCTTATGATATGTTGTTTTAAAAATTAAAATTTTATATCTTATAATTTATGGAAGATTTTAAAGAAATAAAATTTTTTAACCAACATTATTACAAACTTGTAAAAACTTCAGGTTGGTCTACAATACAAATTGATGGTATACAGATGCACAGAATCTCAAAACTTACGCCAGAACTTGATGCTGCAAAAAAAGTTGAAGTGTTAAATCCGCAATCTGGAAGTTTAGTATTAGAAATTTGTACTGGTTTAGGATATACAACAATATTTTTACTTAAACGTAATTGTAGGGTTATAACTATAGAAAAAGATGAAAATGTGTTATATATTGCAAAACAAAATCCTTATTCAAAACCGTTATTTGACAATCTTACAGAAGAACAAATCCCTTCTTTAGGCAAAGCAAGACTTATTTTAGACGATGCCAAAGAAACTATA
>JBKBRH010000148.1:0-797 GCA_046292225.1 Endomicrobiia bacterium | reverse complement strand
TGTGTAATGATGCCGTATTCAGACAGACTATACGGTTTTGCTGATTGGTTTAGACAACTTTGGGCTGAAAGTTTAGGAAAAGAAAAAGATAATAACGGAAATATTGTCAATATAGGTCCAACACCAGTAAAATCTTTAGGTGTAACAGATCAACATTCACAACTACAACTTTACCGAGAAGGTCCTAATGATAAAATAATTGTATTTTTATCAGTAGAAAAGTTTACTTGTGAAATTAAAATTCCAAAATTTTTAGAACAACATTATCTTTGTGGACATACATTAAACGAACTTTTTAAAGCAGAAGAAAAAGCTACAATTGCATCTCTTACACAAGCAAAACGTCCTAATATGAGTATTGTCATACCAGAAATTAACGAAGAAACTATTGGCGAGCTGATATATATGTTAGAAGTTGCAACTGCTTATGCAGGCGAACTTTTTAACATTGACGCGTTTAACCAACCAGGTGTAGTTTTAGGCAAAAACTATACTTACGCTCTTCTTGGAAGAAAAGGTTATGAAAAATATCTTGAAGAATTAAAATAAAAAATTTTTAATATTTACGCGCGGGGATGATATTTTTTATGTATTTCTTTTAAATGTTGGCGGTCAAGTTGGGTGTAAATTTGTGTTGTAGAAATATCTGAATGACCTAAAAGTTCCTGTACTATTCTTAAATCCGCACCGTATTTCAACATATGTGTTGCAAAAGAATGTCTTAAAGTATGTGGTGAAACATTTTTTGTAATTCCTACTTGTTTAACATAATTTTTTAGTTGTTCCCAAAAATCTAT
>JBKBRH010000147.1:0-842 GCA_046292225.1 Endomicrobiia bacterium | reverse complement strand
AACAAAGCAAAAAGAGATTATGAACAAAAAGTAAGACAACTTTTGAAAACAATTGGTAGAGATGGTTTTGTAGAATTAAAAGTTGAGACAACTTTTGATTTAGACCTCGAAGATGTATACAATTTATTTAAAAGAAATATAGATGATTTAATCTTAGAAATTCCAGAGTATAAAATAAAAAAATACAAAGTTGAACAGACAAAATTGCAAGAAAAAATTGCAAAAAGTGATTTTTACCCAACAATTTCTGCATCAGTAGGTTATGGATTATCTGATACAGAATTTATTCCCAATTATAACAAATGGAGTTTATCTATTGGTTTAAAAGCAAATTATATTGTTTTTAATGGTTTTAAAAATCTTAATGATTTAAAAATTGTAAATACAAAAATTAAAACAGCAGAGATAGATTTATATGATACAAAATTAAATTTACAGAATAATTTTTATTTGTTAAAAAACGAGTTTTTTGGTTTAAAAGAATTATTGACAGTAAAAGAAAAATATTTAAAAGCGTTAGAAAAACAATCTGAGATAATTACTATAAAATATGCAAATGGTCTTACTACATATTATGATTGGTATCAAACAGAGGAAAGTTTTATAAATTTACAAAAAAGTTTGCTTAATCTTAAAAAAGAACTGATTATTTCAGAGATAGAATTAAAGAAATTTTTAGGATTTATTGAATAAAAAATTTGTAAACTTGTTGTTTTCAAAATAATAGGAGAAAATTATGAAAAAAATACTATTTATTTTTTTAGCATTAATTTTTATTTTTATCTTTTTTAGTGTTATAAAAAATAATTTTTCTAAAAAAGAAGAATTTGTAGAAATTAAGG
>JBKBRH010000146.1:0-867 GCA_046292225.1 Endomicrobiia bacterium | reverse complement strand
CCTGCAAATCCAACCATTGCACCAATTAGAATGTCATAATCTGTTTTTTGTGCTGCTTCTATCAGACCGGATTCACCAGTGAGAATTTCAATTCCGGAATTTCTAGATTTAGCAAGCTCAGAGGCTTTTATTTCGTCTTTAACTACAACAAAATCCGGATGGAATTCATCAATTTGCTCTCGTAGTACAGAGATATTTGAATTAACAGTTAATCCTACTACTCTGAATTTATCCGCAAATCTCCGTATCACATTCAGAGCATTAATTCCAATAGAACCTGTCGAACCTAAAATTAAAACTTTCTTCATTTTATTATAATTTAACAGTGAAAAGTATCAAAGAATGCAAAGATTATCAATGTATTTATGATATGCTTATATCAGATTAACAATCATTTTTGAGAAAAATTCCATTTAAGCAGAAAATAACTTTTTATTTAGAAAATCCGGAAACATTTTGCTCTGTAAATCATCTTTTAGTAAAGCGATTTATTTTATTTGGAAAACCAAAGCAAGCTGATAGAATTTACCTTAATATTCAATAAGTATAAAACCAGAGTTTATACTTATGCTTATCGGATGTTAAATAATCAGATGATTGCAGAAGATATCGTTCAGGATGTTTTTTTTAAGCTCTTTGATAATCTGGATAAAATAAGAAAAAAAGAAAGTATAGAGTTTTGGTTAATTAAAACAGTCAGGAATGAAATTTTCTCCTATCATCGTAACCAAACTGAAAAGAAACTCTTCAAAGAGGCAATGAAAATTGAAGATATTGAAAATTTGGTGTTAACTGATTCACCGGCAGAAAATTTTGAAGAAAATGAAATTAAAGAAATCATTCTGGATGAATTGAATAGAATGCAGG
>JBKBRH010000145.1:0-931 GCA_046292225.1 Endomicrobiia bacterium | reverse complement strand
AATATTTATCTATACAATAACAGGCGAACTAGTAGCAAAGATTAATTTTGACACAAACGATAACGGAGAGAAACCATGGTATGGTAAAAATGATAATGGTTTTGATGTAGCAAGTGGAGTATATTTATGGCTTGTGAAATCAAAACAAGACAAAAAAACAGGCAAATTAATAATTATAAGATAAAGGTGAAAGCAGCTAGGTGGAAAGGGAAAAAGTAAAAAAGTGAAAAAGATAAAGATGGGTGATAGGCGAAAGCAGGTAGGTGGGAAGGGAAAGAGAGAAAAAGTGAGAAAGTTAAAAAGTGAAAGAGTGAGAAAGGATTGGCTTGTCATCCTGAACGAAGGTGAAGGAACTTGTCTTGTTTAGATTCTTCGGCTTCGCCTCAGAATGACACAAAAAATGCCTCAGAATGACAAAAAGTGAAAGAGTGAGAAAGTGAAAAAGATAGATTACTACAAAACAATCAACCACGAAAACACGAAATTCCACGAAGACACAAAACTTAAAAGTTTTTTTCGTGTTTTCTTATTTTCGTGCTTCTATGATAAAAAAAGTGAAAAAGTGAGAGAGTGAGAAAGTGAAAAAGAGACGATAAAGCGACTACAGTGCTGCGATTAAAAATATCGTTTAAGATAGGTGGAAGGTGAGATAAAAAATTGGTTATCCAAATTTCCGACGATAAAATAATTTTCTAACAGGCATATACTGCTATATTTAAGGAGGTGAAAAAATGTACATTAAAGGATTAAAATGTAGAGAATGCGGTAGGGAATATCCTAAAGAACCACTTTATGTATGCGAATATTGTTTTGGTCCGTTAGAAGTAGATTATGACTATTCTAAGATAAAAAAGAATCTAACTAAAGAACTGATTACTTCCCGTGAAAAAAATTTATGGCGATATAAAGAACTATTGCCTATTGATGGAGA
>JBKBRH010000144.1:0-1595 GCA_046292225.1 Endomicrobiia bacterium | reverse complement strand
CCTACATTTACATGCGGCTTGGTACGCTCAAATTTC
Source organism: Endomicrobiia bacterium (assembly GCA_046292225.1). GTDB lineage: Bacteria > Elusimicrobiota > Endomicrobiia > DTEH01 > DTEH01 > JANXDG01. The sequence goes on along the minus strand of JBKBRH010000144.1, from coordinate 1,559 downwards.
GGTTTGCTCATAATATATACCTCCTTATATATTTAAAAAAATTATTTAACTATGCAGACAACTTTTTCTGATTTTTTCAAAGTACGATTTTTTTTTGGATCAACTAATCTTGCAACTAAAGTATGTTTACCTGAAGGAATGTTACACCAATCATACCACCAATATCCTGAAGAATATCTACATTTTTGAAATTCACTGTCATCTATAGAAACTTCAACATTGCCAATATTCGGTGTTCCAATTCTTATTGCGTAATGTGCTTTATGAGCAATAACTTCGTTATTTTTAGGATAATCTATTACTATAATATATGTAGAAGTAGAAGATTTAGTTTTCTTTGTTTTTCTACTTTTTTTTTCTTCCATTGTTGATGAAACTGTCTGATTTTTTATTAATTCTTTTTTTTCAGTTGATATTTTTTTAACCATAAAACCTACCTCCTAAGAACATAAGCTATGTTAATTTAAAGCAGAATAAAATGAAAATATTTATAAACCACATCTTAACCTATCAAAGTGGAGAAATTAACAAACACTTCTTCCTTAGATCAAAAGATCTTTTTAAAACATATACCTTTGTTACTTAAGTAGAAGAAACTTGTAGAAATTTTTATACCACATAATTACAAAGATCACTAAAAATTAAAAAATTCGTCCATTTATGTAAGATTTAATACGACTTTTAAATTTAACAATATCTGTTGTAAACTCTATATTTCTTAGATACAAATTCTGTTTTTTTTCAAAATTTAAGTTGAATATATCAAAAAAATATTTTATTGTCAAGTCTATACCATAAAATAACTTTTTACCTTTAGTAGCACCTATGCAGATTAAAAAACTTTTTCTTTTTTTCAAATTTAAATTTTTAAGTATATATTTTTTCACCCAGTATGGTTGGCATCTGTCTATCATAATCTTTGCATATCCTGGGATATGATAAAAATAAACCGGTGTAACAAAAAAATATATATCATCTTCTTCAAAATGTTTATACAAAATTTGCATATCATCTTTGATTTTACATCTGCCATACTTATAACAATAATCTTGACAACTACCACATTTTGAAATTTTCAAATCGTTGATATTTAATAAATTTAAAGAATCAAATCTCTGTTGTAAATTTTTATAAATTTCTTTTGCTACATATTCACTATTACCTTTTTTACGTGGACTAAAATTTAATATCAAACCTTTCATTTTTTAGAAATTTATTTTTTAAAACTATAAAGTTTTTCTTATGCACCATATTTATCAAGTTTACTGCTATACGCCATTGCTAAAGGCAAAATTTTGCTACTATATATAGTTCCTAAAATACCTTTTGAAAAATTTTCTTCAGTAAATTTTTCAACATTATTTTTTGGTGTAGGCGGATTTTTTGACCATATTAAAACAGGTACTGGATGCCAGGAATGGCCTTTAACAACTGCTGGTGTAGAATGGTCTGCTGTTATTACTAAAACATCAGGTTGTAAAGAAAAAATTTCTGGTATAATTTTATCAATTTCTTCAATTTTTTTCACTTTTTCTTCAAAATTACCATCTTCACCAAGT
>JBKBRH010000143.1:0-1812 GCA_046292225.1 Endomicrobiia bacterium | reverse complement strand
GTCAGACTAACGACACAAGGATATATGAAACAATTATTATATATCAAAACCTATCGCCTGAACTCATTATGAAACATTTTGATAAAGATGATATTAAACTTCTTAAACGAAACAAGTTCAAATCACTAGACAAATTAACTCCATTACAAAAACTGAAGTTAATGACAAAAGAAAGAACGAAAGAAAAAATAGATTGGTGGAATATTGCACAATATTTCTAAGAAAGGAGTAGGAATGAATGGAAGTTTGGCAAGCTGACAGTAAACTTTAAAAAATATTATAAAAAAAAGATTTGCTGTTATGCTTGCTATGAAAAACTAATAAAAGGAAGTTATGAAAAAAAAATGGAAAAAAACACTTTGAAAGAAATTAAAGCAAGAACTTATGTACCATATAGACCTAATGAATTTATTCTTAACCAAATTATAAGATTAAAAAACAGGGTTGAAAAAGTGATTTTATTATTAGTTATTACAGTAGAAGTAAAATAAAAATTAAAAAATGTATAAGTTTTAAAAAAAAGGGAGGGTGTAAATTTTATGTTAGATGAATTAAAAATAATACAAATTTTAAGTTTTATTGCATTATGTGAAATTATCATAACATTTTTATTTCTAAGAAAAAAAGGAGAATAAACATGAAAAATTTGTACTAAAATTATGAACAATCAAAAATTTTCTAAAATCATTAGGTATTAATATTTCTATAAGAAAAATTGATAAAATAAGATGTCCTTATATATAAGAAAAGAGGTAAAAGAAAATGAAAATCGGATTGATGCTTACAAGCAAATGTAGTAAACAATGTTGGTTTTGTTATATGGATTCAAAACAAGAAAAATATTCTGAATTGGATATAGACGAATTAAGGAGTTTCGTTTTAGAATTAGACAAACTGAAACAAAAACCAACACTTTGTTTTGGTGGTGGAGAACCAACAGAATATAGCAAAATAGAAGAATTAACAAACTTTTTAGAAGATTTAAAATACCCATATTCAATCACAAGCAATTTGTTAAAATATGAAAAATTATCAAATATTAAACACGGATGGATATGGGGTAGTTTACATTTTCCTGAAGAACTTGATTATATTATAAAAACAATGTCATATTTAAACACTAAAAATAAAGGTGTAAATATTCTTGTGATGAAAAGTTATGTTGATAAAATTGAAAATATAATAGACACATTAAGAAGAGAAGATTTAGATTATATGATAACTTTTTACAAAACTTATGGGAGAGCAAAAAATGTTGAAAAAGAAGAATTAGTATATGAAGAAAAACAAGAACTTGTCAAAAAATTAGCCAAAAAATATGGTGGTATATACACTGATAGTTGTCCAAATCTTGTTAACAAAAAAATCTGCAATTGTGGAGTTGGATGGGTAACTATTACAGAACAAAAAGTATTAAAACCTAACAGTTTTTATCAAACTGGTGTAAAAATTCAAAGTTTAACATTAAAGAATTTTATAGATGCATATAAACAAATTCCTAAACAAGTACACAACATTTGAAAATTAAAAAAAATTTTTATAATTTAAAATGGAAGTAAGAAAATGAAATTGAACAGAGTCCCATCACATTCTATGGATACTGTTTTTTATGCGCTTACCGAAACAGAACAGTTAGTATCATTTTATACAGGCGAAAATGGTATTATCCCCGCAAAATTTGTAGATTTTACAGATATTGCTTTAGATATAAAATTAAATTTAGATGATTATAGCTTCATATACCAATCTATTGAAAATTTCAATCTTAAAAGTTTTAAACTAGGATATATTGATTTAAATTGTAATTCATGT
>JBKBRH010000142.1:0-1970 GCA_046292225.1 Endomicrobiia bacterium | reverse complement strand
AGAAGATGGCATCCAGCGTGCGGCGGCGGTTTTCCGGCGGGCGGCCGCGGGAGGCCGGGATGTGTAGCTTCAGGATGGGAAATTATGCAATCCCCTATTTTTATAAACCAATTATCTATTACTTTTAACTTATTATATTGAAAAAATTTTTCATACTCAAGTCCTAATTCTATTAAATCAGAAGCATAACTCCCACCTAAAGTTCGCATCAAAAATTTGTGTAATCTTAACTCGTGATTTGCTATTAAATATATAATATTTTTGTTTAATTTTAACAACTTTTCAATATACTTTTTCGCTATTTCTATTTCTATTTTAGGTGTTAATTTTTTATTGTTTAAATATAAATAACGAGAAAATTTATCAAATGTTATTAAATCACCTGCTATAACTATATCGTTTTTCCTTTTTGAAACATAATTATAGACATAATCAAACGCTTCTTCGTCTAAATACGGGATATGTAAATCACTTATTACAACTATCTCACCTGTATAATTTCTATATGCACTTTCTATCTCTTCTAACTTTTTTTTCTTCTTTTCCCAAAATGTTAATATCTTAAGCATTTGTAAATTCTCTCAACTGTTTCAGGTAAACCGTAATATGCCTCTTTATCTATTATTATTTTTTTTATTACACCTTTTTTTAAAAACATAGATAATATATCTTTAATATATCCTTTACTACAACCAACTTGTGAAATTATAAAATCTTTTGAATACAACTCCCCTTTTTTAAAATGTTTCTCTATTAAAACACTAACTAAAACACTATAATTCAGTTTCATTTATTATCAAACTAACAGGTATATCTATAAAATCACCTTCTCCATTCTCGTTAATATTAAAAGCAACTCTTTTAAATTTTTTGTCAGTTTTTACCAAAAAACCTATAGTAATTTGTCTTATAGGACTATATACCTTCTCAATATGTTTATTAAAATAAACAGTTACATCTTGCCATTCAATAATTACTTTTTTACCCAATTTTTTGATTTGCGACAACTCTGCCATATATTCCTAACGCTCCAAGTATTGTATATACAACAGATGGTATTTCAGGTAAATTTATCCCAAAATTCTCTGACAACAATGGCCGTATTGTATTATAAACAGTTATTAAAATAGTGATAATCCCTGACCATATAGTTTTTGACTGCCACCAATGTTTTTTATCCATATTTTTATCCTCCTTAAACAATTTTTTCCCTATTTGTTTCGCTACTGATATTAAAAACAATTCTGAAATTGTTCTTTTTACTTTGTTTAACATTTTTTAACCCTTAATAGAAAAAATTAAATAAATTATTATCAACAACAAAATTATTATTAAAAAATGAAACAGTAAATTTAACTCTCGTATATAAAATGAAAATATCCAATTTGTTATCTCCCACCATATCTTCTTTATTATTTTCATATTACCATCGTATTATATCTTCCAAAACTTCAAACTGTTCTCTAATTACTGTATGTTGTAAATCAGCACCTTTTTTTATCTCTATCTCAAAATCGTAAATGTCAGGAACAAGAATAGAAGTTTGCGAAGGTGTTAAATTAACTTTTATTTTCCCTGCAGATTTTGGCTCTAAAATTGTTATACCACTATATCCAGTTCCAGTAGAACCTAATTTTACACTAATATTATAAGTTTTATTTGACAACTCACCACGAACCTGCCATCCTGTTAAATCTAAAGGTTGCCCCGTAGTATCATAAATTGTATAAGTTATTTGCCAAGTATCACCTTTGTAAAATTTCTTCATACCATTAAAGTTTTTTCTAACAATATAGGAACATAATGTCCGTCAGGTTCTACTGCTAAAACTATATACGACTTGTTTATATTTAGCGAAGTTAAACTGGCAAAATATATTCCAGTTTTTTGTCCATTTCTTATTAACTCGCTTGCAGTTTTAGTTTCAACCAAAGTGTTGGAAGGAATTTCATAAACTTCAAAAACTATGG
>JBKBRH010000141.1:0-2153 GCA_046292225.1 Endomicrobiia bacterium | reverse complement strand
ATTGAGCAAGAAGGAACTTATCCTCTGCCTGAGGCACAACTTGATAGGTTCTTTTTCCAAATAAATATAGATTATCCAACTAAAGAAGAAGAAAAAGAAATACTTTTTCTTACCACAGGGACTTTACAGACAGAAGTTAAAAAAATTCTTTCAAAAGAAGAAATTTTAAATATACAAACATTTGTCCGCAAGGTTCCAATAAGCGAGTTTGTGATAGAATATATAATAAATATAATTCGTTCAACACGGCCTAAAGACACTTCTTCATTAGAATTTGTTAAAAAATATATTCTTTGGGGTTGTGGACCACGAGCAGAACAAACTTTAACTATAGCATCAAAAGTTAATGCTTTGTTAGAAGGCAGGTATTCTGTTAGCATAGAAGATGTAAACAAAATAATCTTTCCTTCTTTAAGACACAGAATTATATTAAATTACCAAGCAATAGCAGAAGGTATAACTACAGATGATATCATCTCGCAAATTGTTGAACATTTTAAAGATAAATTTTAGTCTTAAAAAATTGAAAATTTATTTTATATGATAGAATTTTTAAAAAATTTAGACATCACAATTTTTTATTTAATCAACAATTATACTAAAAATATTATTTTTGATTATGTGATGCCTGTGGTTACTAATGTGAAAAATTTTTATTTAATATTTTTAATTCTTTGGTTGTTAATGGTTTTTTCAAAAAATAGAGATTATCGTATTGCTGGATGGACAATATTAATAGCTTTAATTTTTTCAGATATTTTAAGTAGTAAGATTTTAAAAAATATATTTTTAAGACCCAGACCTTTTGAAGTTTTAGATAATGTTTTTAAATTAGTTTCTTCAGCAGGACCTTCGTTTCCTTCATCACACGCATTGAATTCTTTTAATGTTGCAGCTTTAATAATGTTATTTTTAAGAAAAAAAGTATACACTATTACAGCATTTGTTTTAGCATTTTTGTCTGCTTATTCAAGAGTTTATGTTGGAGTGCATTATCCTTCAGATGTAATTTTTGGTGCTGTTTTAGGTATATTTATAGGATTTTTGTTTTATAAATTTGTTGATAAAATATTTAAATTATCTACTGATAAGAGAAATTAAAATCCCGGATAGATGATTTTTTTGTTTTGTTTCTGGTATCTTGTATTCTTCAAACTGCCAAACTTTGTATATATAAGAAGTTTTTAATAAATATTTTTTTGATAAGATAAAATTCAAACTTAATTTTATATTCTGTTCTTTTGAGAATGATTGATATGTTTCTGTGCTAAAGAAGAAAAAGTTTCCTCCTTTCCAGGTATCAAAATATTCTAAAGAAAAAGAAATTTTTGGGAATATTTTTATTGCAGTTTGAACTTCATAATATAGCAGTTCTTTTAAAATAGAATGTAATTTATAGCCAAAAGCTAAGTTTAAAATAAAATTGTATTTGTCTACATCTTTTGATTTATAAATTCGCCAGTTAAACCCTGAAGTGCCAGAAATAAAAAGTCTTCTATATTTATCTTTTAATTCTGGGTTATACTCTATTCCTCCATAACCTACTTCTGTTTCTAATTCCCATCCAGGATATATTGTTGTTAACATTGGTGTTGAAACATGTGCAATATAGCCACCATATAGATAAAATGTTGGAACAGAGAATGAAAATTTTTTGTCAATGTTAAGTCCTACTTTGTATTCTATATCAGAATTTAGATATCCAAAACTTGTGAAATTACAATTCCCAAAACCATATTCAAATTGATCAATTTGTAATCCTTCACCTTTAAATGCCATACGCATAGGTTTTGGAAGCATACTGTAAAAAATGTTTATTAAAAAATTAAAACAATATGTGTTGTATGAACTAAAAATAAGAAGTGTCAGTAAAAAAAATATTTTTTTGATTTTTAACTTCATATTTGGTTGAAAAGTAATATAAAAATTTTGTAATTTAAAATCAACAATGGAAAAATTAATCAAAGTAGGTTGTTGTGGATTTCCTATTGAACAAAAAGAATATTATAAACAATTTTCTTGTATAGAAATAAACTCTTCATTTTATCAAATTCCTTCCATAAAATCAGCAGAAAAGTGGAAAAAAGAAGCACAGGAAGTTAATCCTGACTTTGAATTTATAATTAAATCGTGGCAGGTTATTACTCATAAGT
>JBKBRH010000140.1:0-2175 GCA_046292225.1 Endomicrobiia bacterium | reverse complement strand
AAATTTCTTTGTATCTGTGTTGTTACTTCATAATAAGAAAGAGCAGTCATTAAAGATATATAAGAAGGCACTGAAAGAATATTTGCGATTTTAAATTTTTCTTCTATTTTTAAATTCCACCATTTTTCTTCTAAAATATAAAAATCCTTTTTCAATCTTATAAATAATCCGCTTTTTGCATACCTATAACATAAAACCTTTGCTGAATCAAATTTTATTTTTAATAAATTAGCAACTCCTTCTGGTGTAAAATAAATCTTATTTTTTAATTTTTTAAATTCTGTATATTTCATTTATGTTCAAAATACAAAAAATTAACATTTTTGTTTATTATACATCTTTTGAAATTAATTTTAAAATTTTATTATTCTATAACTTTAATGCCAATCATACTTAATCTTTTATGACCAAAACCAAAATTTCCTTCTAAAAAATATTTCTTCATCCGACCCTCTATAACTAATAACTTTAATAATTTTTATTAACACTTCAATTTTTACTTCGTCTTAATTATTTTATTAACTCTTCATAAATTTCTACGACACTTTCTGCAAACTTCTTCCAATCAAATAATTTACTTCTTTCTAACCCTTTTTCCTTTAACTCAGATTTTAAATCGTTATCATTTATCACTTTCAAAATCTGACTAACTGCTTCATCTTTATCATATGGGCTTATACAAATACCAGCATCTTTTACAATTTCAGGTAGAGACGAAATATTTGAAACTATAATCGGAACTCCACAACTCATTGCTTCAACAACAGGTAATCCAAAACCTTCATATAAAGAAAGAAAGACAAAAAGTTCAGCAGCAGAGTAAAAACAAGGTAAATCATTTTCAGGAATTTCTGCAAAGCAGTAAACACATTTTTCTAAATTTTTCTGTTTAATAAGATTTAAAATCTCCTTTTTTAAAGAATTACTTCCTGCAATTATCACAAGTTTTTCTTCAATATTTTTCTCTTTTAATGCGGCATAAACGTCAAGAAGGAATGGTAAATTTTTTCTTTTTATAGATGTAGCAACAGTTAGAATATATTTTTCTTCATCAAAATATTTTCTCAATTTCATTTTAGTTATATCTTTTTCTATCGGCTTAAAAATATCTTTATTTACTCCCAGATACAAAACTTTAATTTTTTCTTCAGGTATTTTATAAATTTCAACGATATCTTTTTTAGTTGAAAATGAAGGGACAAGTATAATATCAGCTCTTAAAGCAGAGTTTTTTATCTCACTATACCATTTTTCTTTGTAAACATATGGCATAATTTCAAAAGAAAGGTCATGAATAGTATAAACAGTTTTAATTTTTTTGAAAAATGGTAAATAGGTTCCTGATAAACTATGATATATTGCAACATTTTGTTTATTTAAGATAGATTCTATTAAATAAATTTTAAATTTTTTTTCACAAATCTTTACTAATTTGCTTGATAAAGGAAGTATCTGTACTTTAAAATTTTTTCCAACAATCCTTTTTATTTCTTTAACCTTTTTCCTATACTTTTTCAAAAAATAACCAAAAATTAAATAATCATTTTTTTTATCAATTTCACTCAACGCATTTAAAAATTCAGGAAGAAGATAATATATTCCACCTTTTTCACTACTACCTAATCCAATTCCTGCATCTATACATATTTTCATAATTTTCAGTTGAATAAATTTTCTTTTTAATTCTATTTTTTATTTTTTCAAATCAATTTTATATATTCATTTTTTCTGAATTTCATATATTTCTTTTATATCATTTTTAACCATCAGTTCAACAAGTTCTTTAAATTTTACTTTCGGTTTCCATCCAATGTTTTTCTTTATTTTTGTTATATCTCCTCTAAGTTCATAAACCTCAGCAGGTCTGAATAGATTTCTATCTATTTCTATATATTCTTCCCAATCTAACCCAATTGTTTCAAAAGCAAGTTGAACAAATTTTTTTACAGAATGAGTTTCTCCTGTAGCAATAATATAATCATCGGGTTTATCCTGCTGAAGCATTAGATACATTGCTTCTACATATTCAGGAGCATAACCCCAATCTCTCTTTGCATCAAGGTTCCCAAGTTTTATTTTGTCCAGAAGACCAAATTTAATCATTGCAACTACTCTTGAAATTTTTCTTGTCACAAACTCAAAACCTCTTCTTGGTGATTCATGATTAAAACAGAT
>JBKBRH010000139.1:0-2186 GCA_046292225.1 Endomicrobiia bacterium | reverse complement strand
ACATACTAAGAAGCAAAGTTTTGAACCCCATTTTTGACGAAATATTAGCAGCTTCGCATCCAGCATGTCCTGCTCCTACAACTATTATATCGAATTTTTCTGGATATATATACATAATTTTAGAAAAAACTTTTTGATTTTTTTACTTTAAAATAAACAAATTTTTTCTATAAAATTCATCTTATAAAGACAAGTTTTACAAAAAATTGAATAGTATTTGTAAAAATTATATAATAAAAAATATGAGAGAACTATATTATTCTTTCAACACATATCTAAAAGAAATTTTTAAAGAACGTGTGCATAGAATAAGTATTAACGCAGGATTTAGTTGTCCTAATTTAGATGGTAAAATTAGTAATAAAGGATGTATTTTTTGTAACAACCTTGCTTTTGTAAAAGAAACTTCTACAAAAAGTGTTGAACAGCAGATAATTGACGCTATAAATTTTTTTTCCACATCAAAACAGTTTAAAAATATAAAAAAGTTTATTGCATATTTTCAAGCGTATACTAACACTTATGCTGATTTAGACAAATTAAAACAAACTTATGATGTTATAAAAAAATTTCCACAAATTGTAGGACTATCAATTTCTACTAGACCAGATTGTATTGACGAAGAAAAACTTAAACTTATAAATTTTTACACAGACAATTATCTTGTATGGATAGAATATGGTATGCAAACTTCTGATGACAAAATTTTAGATTGGCTTGACAGAGGACATACATATAAAGATTTTTTAAAAGCAATAGAACTTACTAAAAAGTTTCCTAAGATTAATATTGGTGCACATGTTATTTTAGGTTTACCACAACAGGATGTTATAAAAGATGCAAAAGAAATCACAAATCTTCGTCTTCAAGGTGTAAAATTACACAACCTTCATGTTCTTAAAAATACATTTTTAGAAAAACTTTATAATGAAAACAAAGTTAGGATCCCTGAAATTGACGAATATGTGATACTTGTTTGTAACTTTTTAGAAAACATTCCTAAAAATGTTGTAATTTTAAGATTAGTATCTTCTGCAAAAGAAGAATATCTTGTTTCACCATTGTGGATGAAAAACAAATTTGATATTATATCAAAGATTAAACATGAATTAGAAATTCGTAATTCTTATCAAGGGAAAAAAATTTGAAATGAAAATTATTTTAATTATTTATTGACAAGACCAATTTATTTTAATAAAATTCTAAAATATTTTTGGTGATTTGTGTTAAATAAATATGAAAACAAAATTTATTTTTGTAACAGGTGGAGTGGTATCTTCTTTAGGTAAAGGGATTACAACTGCGTCTATTGGTATGTTGTTAAAGTTGCATAGATACAGTGTAGATCTGCTAAAATTTGACCCGTACTTAAATGTAGACCCTGGAACTATGAGTCCTTACCAACATGGCGAAGTGTTTGTTACAGAAGACGGTGCTGAGACAGATTTAGATTTAGGTCATTATGAAAGATATCTAAACCAAAATATGTCTAACAAGAACAATGTTACTCAAGGACAGATTTATGAACGTGTGTTGTATAAAGAAAGGTATGGTGAATATCTCGGTAAAACAGTTCAAGTAGTGCCACATGTTACTAACGAAATAAAATCTGCGATATACCGTTTATCCCGAGGAAAAGACATTGTTATAGCAGAAGTTGGTGGTACAGTTGGCGATATTGAAAGTTTACCTTTTTTAGAAGCGATAAGACAGGTGAGGTTAGATGTTGGCAGAGACAATGTTGTGTATATTCATATTTCGTTATTACCTTATATCAAGGCAGCAGAAGAAATTAAAACAAAACCTACTCAACATAGTGTTATGAAATTAAGAGAGATAGGAATAGAACCTGATATTTTAATCTGTAGGACAGAAAAAAATGTTGACCAAAGCGCTAAAGAAAAACTTTCTTTATTTTGCAATGTAGAACCTGAATCTGTGATAATGGAGCCTGATGTAGGCAGTTGTGTATACAAAGTTCCGTTGATTCTTAAAGAACAGAATTTGGATAAAATAATTTTACAGAAGTTGAGGTTAAGACAGAGAAAAGTTGATATTACTGAATGGTCAAATTTAGTAGAAAAATACGAAGAACTAACTGATACAATAACTATAGGTGTTGCAGGGAAATATACACAACTTAAAGATGCCTACAAAAGTATTCTTGAAGCATTGTTTCATGCAGG
>JBKBRH010000138.1:0-2188 GCA_046292225.1 Endomicrobiia bacterium | reverse complement strand
CACAAAAATACTTAAAAGAATTACTTATGGAAATACTTTTGATGTTGCAGGATATTTTTCACCTAATGTTAGAGAAATTGTTTTTATATCCAACCGTATAGGTATACCTCAGATGTATATTGCTAATGTTGATGGTAGCAGTATCAGAAGATTGCCTACAGAAAGATATTCAAGTTCGCCAGTATGGTCTGCTAAAGGTGATAAAATTGTCTTTACTATGCAATCAGCTAATGGTGTTTTTGATATTTATCTTTATGATATATCAAAAAATGAATATTATAGATTAACCCAAGATGGTTCAAGCAACGAAAATCCATATTTTTCTGTTGATGGAAGGTTTATAGTTTTTTCGTCAAACCGTAGTGGTCGGTGGGAACTTTATACTATGTTTTTAGATGGTTCAAATCAAAGAAGGGTTGCTAACATTAAGGGAAATTCATATACTCCTTGTTGGACACCAAGACGGATAATAGAAGATTGAATTTGAATTAAAGATTTTATATAATTTTTTAATATATCTTTTATGAAAGGGTAAAATATGTATGAAAAAAGAATTTCTTAAATTAGGAATCATAATCTTAGTTTTGTTTTTAGGTATAATTTTGATCTCAGGAAATCCAATAATTAAACCTTTTTCTAAAAAGGAGTCTTCTCAACCAATAACGCTTGTTAATAAACCTTTACAACAACAAGATTTTTATTCTTTGCAAGAAGCATTTGTTGAAATTATTAAAAAAGTGAGGCCTGCAGTTGTAAGTATTACAACTGTGTATACATACGAGGTTGAGATACCAAATTTTTATTTTGGTGATCCGTTTGAAGAATTTTTTAGAGAATTTTTTGAGTTTGATATTCCAAGACCAAAGAGACAACCTCAACGAAGATATAGACAATATAAAACAGAAGGCGGTGGTAGTGGGGTAATAATTTCTCCTGACGGATATATTCTTACAAATGAACATGTGATAAAGGATGCAACTGAGATTAAGGTTATAGTTAATATTGACGGTGTGGATAAAGAATTTAAAGGTAAAGTTGTAGGAAAAGATCCAAGAACAGATTTAGCAGTTGTAAAAATTAATGCAAAAGATCTTCCTTATGCGAAACTCGGTGATTCAGATAAAATTCGTATTGGCGAATGGGTGATAGCAATAGGTTCACCATTTGGTCTTGAACAAACAGTGACTTTTGGGATTATTTCTGCAGTACGGCAAAGAGTTAGAGTTGAAAATAGAGAATATAAAGATTTTATTCAAACAGATGCTGCAATAAATAGGGGAAATTCTGGCGGACCTTTAGTAAATTTAAATGGAGAGGTTATTGGTATTAATACTGCGATATATGCACCAACAGGTGTTTTTTCAGGTATAGGTTTTGCAATACCGATTAATCGTGCTAAAGAAATATTAGATGATTTAATACATAAGGGTAAAGTTACGCGTGGATGGTTAGGAATAGATATTATTGCAGTAGATGAAGCTATTGCAAACCAGTTTGGGTTAAAAAAGAAACAAGGTGTTTTAATAAATAAAGTTTTAGAAAACACGCCTGCTGAAAAAGCAGGACTTAAACGTGGAGATATCATATTAAGTGTTAAAACCAAAAATAAAGTTTTAGAAGTGAATTCGCCTCAGGAACTTCAAGATATTATTACTTCGTTGGCACCAAAAGAAAAAATAGAATTAAAAATTTTTAGAGATAATAAAGAAATTATGTTATCAGTAGTTTTAGGTGAACTTCCTGAAGAACCTGCTAAAATTGCTGAAAGAGAGGAAGTTAAAGAAGAAAGATTTGTATGGTTGGGTTATGAATTTATAAACCTCACAAAAGATTTAAAAGAAAAACTTAGAGTTTCAGATGATATTAATGGTATTGTTGTGGTAAAGATTAATTATGATGATAAAGATTATGAAGATATAGGTTTGGTTGAGAGAGATGTAATTGTTGCAGTTAACCAACAGAGAATACAAGATATATATGAGTTTAAAAAAATAGTAAAAAACATAAATCTTAAGAAAGGTGTTGTATTTGATATTATTCGTGATGGGAGACAAATGTATATTTCTTATATTAAATAAAAAATTTTTCTGTTTTAGCATAAACATATGGCAAAGATACTTGTTATAGATGATGATTTAGAATTACAAGATTTAGCAAAATTTACTTTTGAATCTGCTGGGTATGAAGT
>JBKBRH010000137.1:0-2222 GCA_046292225.1 Endomicrobiia bacterium | reverse complement strand
GTATGTTTTTACTATTTTTAACATATAAATTTTTATTAAAAAACAATTTTAAAATCGTTCCTGTATACATAAACCATAAAGTTAGAACAAAAAAAGAAATAGAAAATGACATCAAAACAATAAAAACTTTTTGTGAAAACTATGATTTAAATTTTATAACCGAAGAGATCAACCCTAAAAAGTTTGATGAAAACACACTAAGAATATTAAGATATGAAAAAATTTTTGAAATATCAAAAAAACAAAACTGTAATTTAATTTTTACAGGGCATACACAAAATGATGTAGTTGAAACTTTTTTTATCAATTTATTAAGAGGAAGTGGTATAAAAGGTCTTTGTAGTATAACACCAGTAAGAGAAATTGAAAAGTTTAACAAAAAATTTTATATTGTTCGCCCAATTATTGATATAAAAAAAGAAGAAATTATAAAAATTTTACAAAAACAGAATATTAAATATGTTATAGATACTACGAACTTAAAACTAAACTATACTCGCAATTTTTTACGAAATAAAATATTGCCATTATTTAAAAAAATAAATTCAAAATTTGAAAATAATATATTGTCAACAATTGAAATTTTAACACAAACTGATAATTTTGTTTCAGAAATTATAAAAGAAAAATTTCAAAATTCTGTAAAACAAAACAATTCTTATGTTTATATTGACTTAAATAAATTTTTAATGTATAATGATTTCGCCAAAAAAGAGATTTTACATAGAACAATTTCTGGCCTCGCTTTAAAAAAAAATTTAAATTTTAAACAAGGATATAAAAAAATTGTCAACAAAATTATAGATTTTATAAATGATAAAAAAAATATTTTAGAAATTAACAAAAATTTTAAACTAAAAAAAATTAATAAAAAACTTTATATGATTATCGAGTTGTGAAAAAATATAAATTAAAAATTTTAATCTCAGAAGAAAAAATTAAAAAACGTGTAGCTGAACTTGCAAAAAGAATATCTAAAGATTATAGAAAAAAAGGTAAACTTTTAATAGTAGGAATTTTAAAAGGTAGTGCAATATTTTTAAGTGATCTAGTAAGAAAATTGAATATTGATTGTGAGATAGATTTTATTTCAATTCGTTCTTATGATGGTAAAAATTCTTCAGGTGTGGTACAGCTGATACTTGACTTGTATGATAACCCTGTTGGTAAAAACATACTTATTGTTGAAGATATTGTTGATACTGGAAGAACATTAAAGTTTTTAAAAGAAAATCTTTTAACTAGGAAAGCAAAGTCAGTTAAAATTTGTGTTTTGTTAAATAAAGTTGGTAGAAGAAAAACAAAAATAAAAATTGATTATAAAGGTTTTGATGTACCTAACAAATTTATTGTTGGTTATGGTCTTGACTATAACGAACAATATCGTAACTTGCCATACATTGCTAGTATAGATTAATTTTTCTTTTTATATGTTAAAATTTTTGAAAAAATTGTAAAATCTGGAGAATATAATCTTATGAAAAAAAATGAACTAAAATCATTAATTTCGTGGATACTAATATTTTTTCTAATATTTTTATTTATCCGCGGATTAAGAGAAATGCAAGTTGAAAAAGAAATACCATATTCTGAATTTAAGACACTCTTAAAAGAAGGTAGAATATCTGAAGTAAGAATTAAATCTGATATAATATTTGGAAAATATTCTGATGAACAAAACAAAATTGTACAATTTAAAACCTATCGTGTATTAGAAGATACAAAACTTATAGAAGAGTTAGAAAACAAAAATGTTAAGTTTACTGCAATAGGAGACAAAGGAAGTTGGGTATGGTCGGTATTGTTAAACTTTGGTCCTGTAGTATTGATTTTTTTATTATGGTATTTATGGACAAAACAGCTACAGTCTGGCGGAAAACAAGCTATGATGTTTGGCAAATCTCGTGCAAGATTGTACGCCGGTAAAAACAAAAGTGATGTTACATTTAAAGATGTGGCAGGTTGTGACGAAGTTAAAGAAGAACTTCAAGAAATAATAGAGTTTTTAAAAGATCCAAAAAAATTTCAACGTTTAGGCGGAAAGATTCCTAAAGGTGTACTGCTATATGGTCCTCCAGGAACTGGAAAAACACTTCTAGCAAAAGCTGTTGCAGGTGAAGCAGGGGTACCATTTTTTTCAGCTTCAGGTTCTGAATTTGTAGAAATGTTTGTAGGTGTAGGTGCATCTAGAGTGAGAGATTTGTTTGAACAAGGAAGAAAAT
>JBKBRH010000136.1:0-2232 GCA_046292225.1 Endomicrobiia bacterium | reverse complement strand
TATCAAGGGGAATTTGAAAAATTTTTAGAAACAAAAAATTCTTACACAGCAAAATATCTTTTAGAAAAATTAAGATAGAAAGAATTAAAAATTTTTTACAATTTTTTTCTGACGAAAAAATTTTAAATTTTTAAAATTTTAAAAAATATATAACTTTTCATCCTTCAATTTTATACCCTACACCACGAACATTTTTTATCAACTTTCCAGCTTTTTTTAGTTTTTCTCTAAGATGGGTTATGTGTACATCTATTGTTCTGTCAAGTACAGCTTTTTGTGTTCCCCAAAGATAATCTAAAAGTTTGTCTCTACTGAAAACCTTATTTTTATTTTCTGCAAGAACTAAAAGTAGTTTAAACTCTGTAGTTGTGAGATCAATTTTTTCTTCCTCAACATAAACTTCATATGTCTCAGGGTTAATAACTAAAATATTGCCAATTTTTATAGTTTTTGTTTCTTTTTTTATTTGCTGTCGTCTTAATACTGTTTTTACTCTTGCAATAAGTTCTCTTACTGAAAACGGTTTTGTAATATAATCATCAGCACCAAGTTCTAAACCTAAAACTTTATCAATTTCTTCAGATTTTGCTGAAAGGAAAATTATAGGTACAGAACTTAACTTTTGTTCTGATTTTAATTTTTTACAAATTTCAAACCCGTCAAGTTGGGGAAGCATTATGTCAAGAATTATTAGGTCTGGAATTTTTTCTTGAAGAAAATTAAAAAATTTTTTAGGTGTATCAAAACAACAAACTTCAAAATTTTCTTTTGTTAAATTGATTTTTATAATTTCTAGTATACTTTCTTCATCATCTAACACAACTACAAGTTTTTTTTCTTGCATAGTTTTAATTTTTTATCTTCAAATTTGTTTCTTATTCTACCAAAATTTATATTATTATTTCAACTATTTATTTTGAAACAAAAATTTTATAAATAAATTTTTTAAAATTATGATAGAAAAAAAGTTTGATTTTATAGACCATACAGCAGACATCGGTATAAGAGTTTACGGAAAAACATTAGAAGAACTTTTTGTAAATTCTGCCTTAGGAATGTATAATGTAATATGTGAAAAATTTAAAAAAATCTCACCAAAACAAAAATATAAAAATACTTTAAAAGCGCCTGATAACGAAACTTTAATTGTAAGTTTTTTAAATGATTTATTATACCAAACTTTTGTAAACAAACTTTTGTTTTGTGAATTTGAAATAAAAAGTTTTAAATCAGACATTTCTGTAACTTATATATGTTATGGTGAAGAATATAATAAAAATAAACACGGACATTTAATTGAACTAAAATCTGCTACTTTTCATAAAATAAAAATTAAAAAAAATTCTTGTGGATTGTTTGAAACAACAATAATTTTTGACACTTAATTTTTTGGATAATTATTTGGATTTCTTTATGGATAAAACTTTTTTCTTTTGGATAAAACAAAAAATTTAATCTTAAAATTTAATTTTTGTGTTTTTTGTGATAAAATATCCAATTAAAGTATTGGTATAGTTGTAAAAAAATTTTTAGTGAAAAATCGTAATTTTTTTATATAAAAATTTTTTTATCCACAAAAACAATTTTGTTAAGAAGATAATTATTTTTATTTATATAAAAGATAATGATATTATATATTTTTATATCTGCAATAATTTTTTGTATCAATATTTTTATTTTGATAAAAATTTCATTAGATAAAGAAAAAAAATTATCAAGGGAATTAAAAAAAGAAACATCGCAAAAACAAAATTCTCACACACAAAATTTAATAGAAGAAAATGAAATAATATTTGCTATTCTGCAACAACAAATTGGAGAGTTTAACAAAAAAATTATTGAATTACAACAAAAATTGCAAGTTATCACAAAAACAGAAATTTTAAAAGAGATTGAAACAATATCTTCGAAAATTAAAAATATAGATTTAAATATAGAAAAAGTTAAATTTGATGAGTTTGAAAAAAAACAAGAATTAAAAAATCAAATACAAAAAACATTTAATATTTTTGAACAAATAAAAAGTTTGTTAAAAATTGATTATGAAAATTTAGTTGCTCAACGAGATCAGCTAAAAAAATATCTTGTTCAGCAAGAAAAAGAATATAACAATATTGTAGAAAAATATACTACAGAGATTAAAAATTTACAAAACTTAATCACAGACCTTACACAAAATTATCCTGAAGAATTGTTGGACAAACTAAAATTAGATGTTTCTAAAAAAACACT
>JBKBRH010000135.1:0-2245 GCA_046292225.1 Endomicrobiia bacterium | reverse complement strand
ATATTCCGGTGGTTGGAGAACACCATTGATTTTAAAATCAATTTTTTATCCGAATTGGTTGTTGGAAGGGTTAGCAGAATACAGATCTTCTTTATTTATAAAATCAAATACAGAGATGTATGTTAGAGACATGGCTTTATCTGATAATTTGATACCTTTGCAACATCTACATAATTTTAACCATTTAAAACCGCATCAGATACTTCCTGCATATGAACAATCTGCGAAACTTGTTGAGTTTATAGAGAAAGAATATGGTAAAGAAAGATTAGTGTCTATGCTTAAAATTTATAGAGAAAAGTTTGATGCAAACAGTGTTTTATCAGCAACTTTAGGAATAAGTTTGAAGCAACTACAACAAAAATTTTTTGAAGAAATAAAAACAGAATATAAATATGAAACAGAAATAAGTTCAAAAACAGATTTTAATATAAAAAATAAAATCTCAAAAGATGGTATCTACCCTACATATTACTACTCACCTGTAATTTATAAAAATCAACTTATATA
Organism: Endomicrobiia bacterium; assembly: GCA_046292225.1. Lineage (GTDB taxonomy): Bacteria > Elusimicrobiota > Endomicrobiia > DTEH01 > DTEH01 > JANXDG01. The sequence goes on along the minus strand of JBKBRH010000135.1, from coordinate 1,735 downwards.
CATTGGAGATATTGATGGGAAAAAAATGTTTTTTATTAAAGAAAACAATAAACAAAAAATTTTAATTCCTAAAAAAATTATAGATGCTAATATAGATGTTTTACAAATTGAAAACACAAGAATTTCTGTTTCTTTAAATGGATTATTATGTTTTGTTGGTATAAAAAATAATAAAAGTTATGTTTATTTATATGATATAAATAAGAGAAAAATAAAAAAATTTAAAGTTCCAACCATAGACTTAATAACTTCGAGTTTTATATCACAAAATGGAGATAAAATTTTTTTATCTGGTATTAAAGATTGCAAAAGTGTAATATGTGTATATGATTTAAAAACAGATATTTGCCAACAAATATTTGAAGATAAAAATTTTATTTCTCAGATAGCATTGTCTCAAGATGAGAAAAGTTTGGTTTATACTAAAGAACAACCTTGCAGCAAAAACAATATCTCAACTTGGCAGACAGATATTTTTCTTTATGATTTAGAAAAAAAACAAGAAAAACAAATTACTTCAACTTTAAGTGATGAAACTTTTGGATGGGTTTTAAATGGTGAAGAAATAATTTTTATAAGTGACTACAATGAAAATTATGATAAAAATTTCTATGGTGTTTATAATTTATTTTTAGTAAATTTAAATCAATTAGAAAATATGATACAACTTACAGATGTTATAGGTGGAGTTTTTTATCCTTATAGTTATGAAGATAAGATTTTTCTATGTTATTATAGAAATTTTAATCAGCATATTTATGAGTTTACAAAAGAAGAAATTTTTAATAATTACAAAAAATTAATAATAAACCAAGAGTTTTTGAAAACAGAAGAAATTAGTTCAACTAAAGATGATAAATATAAAAAGTCTAAACCTTATAGGTTTGATTTTTCAACTGATTTGTTTTTTCCTATTCTTTATTATTCATCATACGAGGGTTTGCTAATGTTGTTATATTGGCAAGGGTCTGATATGGTTGCAGAACATAATGTTTTGTTAAACGCAATAGTTTTGGGTGACAAAAACTATAATTACAATTTAACATACCAATTTTTAAGATTTCGTCCCAGGATAGTTTTAAATATTTTAAACGAAAAATCTTATGATTATATATACAATTTTTCAAAAACATACACAGAATATGATTTTGGTATTTCGTATCCTTTGGACAAAATTTCGTATATAAACCTTATTTTTGGATATGTGAACAAAATTTATAAAGACGAAATTCTTAATATTGAAGATTTAAAAAAAGAAAACATTTTGTATTTAAGTTATACAAGAGATACAATAGATAGAAAATATGTAGAACCTATCAAAGGAAATTATCATCAATTATCTTTCCAAATATCAGAAAGATTTTTTGATGGAGATTATTCTTATCAGATATTGAAATATAATTTTCTTAAATATATTCATTTAGGTAAAGAACATAGTTTGTTTTTCAATTCAAAAATTTTATATTCTAAAGGTAAAGATAAAATACTTTTTTCTTTAGGTGGGAAAGAAAATGTTGCAGGTATATGGTATGATGATGTCAAATCACAACAGGTTTATATTTTTAAGTTATCATACAGATTACCTGTTGTTTACGACATAAATTATCATATGTGGTTTATGTTTCCGGATTTTTTCTTTAAAGGATTTTATATAGAACCATTTATAGATGTTGGTTTTGATAAAGAGTTTGATAATTATAATTCATATGGTGTTAAATTTAAATTAAACACTTTT
>JBKBRH010000134.1:0-2290 GCA_046292225.1 Endomicrobiia bacterium | reverse complement strand
ACTGCTAAACTTTCTTCTTTTTTAGCTGTTAGAATTTCTTGTGCTTTTTGGTATGGTTGAGGATGTGGTTTTCTGTACTGAATTTTATCTGATGTAATGATTACATCAACAACATTAGATATCTCTTTAGGTAGGTCAGAATCAATAATTTCTTTATCAGAACCTGTAACTATTGCTAATTTTTTCCCAAAAGATTTTAGCTTATACAACAAATCAATAATACCATCAAAAGGTTTAACTTCTTTTGAATAGTTTTCAATAAAAAATTTTTTATGATAACTTATTATTTCAAAATACATTTCTTTTGTAAGTTTAACATTAGAACTTTCAGCTATTTTTTCTAACAACTCGTATGTTATAGCACCTTCGTTGTTTAAAACAATATCTTCTGAAATGTTAATTCCAAACAGACAACATGCTTGGTTCATCGCTTTTGCATGATACGGCATACTATTAAGTATCACACCATCTAAATCAAAAAAGAAAAATTTTTTCATAGAACAAAATTTTATTATTTTTCAATTTCAGTTTCAACAAAAATTATAAGTTTTTATAAAAAATCTTATTGTTATTTAGAGATTTTTGAAACCCTATTTTTTTAAGATACTTGTTATATTTTTCGTTTTCAGAAAATATAAAAAGTTGTTTGATATGTAAATTTTTAAATTCTTGTTTAATTTCTTCTGAATTAAAAAATGCAGTTGCATTTTTAAAATCTCTGTATTCTTTTGTTACATAATCTACTAAAATCTCTGCTTTTTCATTTTCTTTTTTGAAAATAAAAATTCCAACCAATACCAAATTACGCATTATCAAAAAACATTTAACATCTTGATTTAAAATCTTAGTATCAAAATTAGGAAAAAAATTTTTTATATCGTTTAAGTTATAATTTATAAAAAACTCTAAAATTTTATTTTGTGGTTCTGACTTAATAAATTTAAAAACATCTTTTTTTGTCTTAAGTACAAAAATATAATAAATATTTATAACCGCAATAAAAGCATTTAACAAAAACACAGCCGGTGCTTTAATTAACAATCCATAAGTTGAAAACAAAATTGCTCCTATACAATTTATAATCCTTAATTTAAAGATGTTATTCATCAATAAAGATATTGCTATTAAAAAAGATCCAGAATATCCTATAATTTCATATATAATCATAGAATTTCTCCTTCTAAATCATAGATGTTATTTACATTTTTAATTCTTATTTCTTCAACAAGATTTTTTGCTGGATTTAAAAAATATGTTTTACCATCAACTTCTGGACATTGAAATTCTGTATGCCCAAAATTTTCTTTATCAACTAATATTTTATATATTTTTCCAACACGAGATTTATTTTTTTGATATGTTATTTTTTGTTGGATTCTTATTATTTCGTCTAACCTTTGTTTTTTTGTGTTATTGTCAACTTTCGGGGATAACTTTTCTGCTTTTGTATTTTTTTGTTCTGAATACATAAAACATCCTAACCAATCAAACTCAAGATTTTTTATATCGTTTAAAAGAATTTTAAAATCATCGTCTTTTTCTTTTGGAAACCCAACAATAATTGTTGTTCTTAATGTAATATCTGGTATTTGTTTTTTTAGTTTATCTATTAAATTAAATATTTGTTTTCTTGTAATTTTTCTTTCCATAAGAGATAAAATTTTATCAGAAGTGTGTTGAATTGGAATATCTAAATATCTACAGAATTTTTTGTTTTCTTTTATTTCAGAAACAAGTTCGTCATAAAAATTTGCTGGATGTGTATAAAGGATTCTTATCCACAACAAATTTTTAATTTTTGACAGTTCTTTTATAAGCCTATGCAACATCTGTTTTTTATAAATTTTTATCCCATACAAAGTTGTATCGTGCGAGATAAGAATTAATTCTTTTACACCACAATTTACAATATTTTCTGCTTCTTTTACAATATCTTCTATTGGCCTTTCACGATAGTTGCCACGTATTGTTGGTATTAAACAATATGCACATTTATTATCACATCCGTCTGCAATTTTTAAATATGCATAACTTTTAGGGGTGGATAACACCCGAGGTATCCTACAACTGGGTAAAAAACTTTCTTGAGAAGAAATTTCTATAATTTTTCTACTAACAGAACTTTTTAAATTATTTTTTTGTTGTATATTTTTTAAAAATTTTGTTATTTTTGGATAGTCAGATATACCAAAAATTCCATCAATTTGTGGATATTGAATTAAAAGATTTTCTTTTTCTAATTGTGGCAAACAACCTATAATTATTAGTTTAAATTTTTGTTTTTGTTTTA
>JBKBRH010000133.1:0-2298 GCA_046292225.1 Endomicrobiia bacterium | reverse complement strand
GGTGGAACAAGTTCTATTCCTGTGTTTAATTATATAAAAGAAAAATATAAAGATAAAATAAAAGGATTAATATTTTTTACAGATTTAGAAACTGATTATCCAGAAACAAAACCAACATACAAAGTTTATTGGGTTGTAACACAAGAAAAATATAAAGACCCGCCTTTTGGTAATGTAATACATTTAACAGAAAAATGAAGAAGGAGGAAAATATATGAAAATAATAGATCTATTTAATATAGCAAATAAAAATTTAGACGAAATATTAGGTATGCCATTTAGTGTATTGGTTTACGAATTATATGTATCAAATAAAATTTCAGACAAAGAAAAAAAGGAATTAAAAGAAAAAATAATAGAAATTTTAAAGAAAATAAATATAGCAAGAAATTCAGATGTTTATATAGATTACTTTTTAAAATGTTTAACATTTGATGACTTTTTAAATAATTTTAGTGAAACAGAATGGATAAATTTAGATATAGATGTAAAACGTAAATTTTTAGAAGAACTTACATATGAGAAATTTGAATTATTAAATGATGATTGGAAAAAGATAATTTGTAGAGATTTAATTATGTGTAACCAAACCGAATTAGTAACATTAAAAAATTACCCCAGAGAATTCTATAAATATAGTGAGAAATATGCAGACGGAATTAAACTATTATCAGCTTGTCCATATGAAGATATTAGAAAGCAATATATATATGCATTATCTTATGAAAGATATGAAATTAATGATTTGTTAAAAAATCCAACATTAACTGAAGAAGAATTATATCATATACTTAAAATTATGAAAGATAGTATTTCTTTTGCAGACGAGTATTTTAATATAATACAATACATAATTCAACATAATAAAAAATTATCACAACAACAAATAATAGATTTAATAATGACAAAAAACAACAAAGAAATATTATGGATAATTGTGAAATATTTATTTAAAAATATAAATTATGAACAATACAAACTTTTAGATAAAGAAGTAAAGAATAAAATCAAACAAGTTTTAGTAGATAGATTTAATTATTATGAACCAATAGATCTTTGTATACCAGAAGAATTGTTAAAAGAATGTGTTGAAGAAAATATTAATGAAATAAGCATTAAAATGCTATTTATCATATGTCCATACGAAACAATAAGAAAAAAATATATAAACGAATTAAGCAAAATTAATTTAGGATATGACATATTTAACAATCCAACATTAACGAATGATGAATTGTTTGAAATACTATTAAATTGTAAAAATAAAAGTTCATATTATTATGAAGAAGTTTCTAAATATATTATAAAACATAACAAAAATTTAACAGAAGAACAAATAGATAAACTTTGGGCTACTAAAAATTATGCTTTAAGAAAAGGACTAGCAAATCTACCTAATTTGCCTGTAAAATATTTTTCGTTAATAGACAAAAAATATAAACGATTAAGAGAAAACATGCTAAGAAATCCTAATTGTCCAAAGTCGATATTATTAAAATATGCTGCTGACCAAGAAAACAAATATTTATCATCAATTGCAAAAGAAACTTTAACAAAAAAGGAGGTGAAAAACAATGAATAAAAGAACTTTAAAAGAAATAATAAACGATGAAAAAATAGATCTTGTAGAGTTAGTAAATAGTATTGTAGACAGCATGATAGAAGCACAAAAGATATGTCAAAACAATAATTATGACAAAAATGACAAAACGAAACAAGAAAAGGAGGAAGAAAAGAAATGAAAGACATAATACAAATAGCAACAGAATTAGTAAAATATCAAAAAACGATAAATGCATTAGAAGAGAAGGTAAAACAATTAAAAGAGCTGTTAATACAAAACACAAAGCCAGGGACAATCATAAAGGTAAATGGTAACGAAGTAGAACACAAACTGGTGAAAGAAACTATTACTGATATTGAGATGTTAAGACAGATAGGCATAGATCCACAGAAAGTTACAGTAACAATAACAAAAATAGACCCGCTTTTAGTTCGCAGGATTGGTGTAATGGAGAACAAAAAATATTATATTGAAAAATCAAATATTTTTATAAAAAATTTAAAAAAGATTTAAAAAGTTATGAAAAAAGAGATACAAAAAATAAACAGTATAGAAGAGTACAAAGAGATAACTGGCAGGGTAAGGGTAAATTGGAAGAAGGTATCACGATTTAGATATTTATCTGAGGAATTTATAGAGAGATATAAAGATAAGGTAGAATGGGATTTAATAAGTAAAAGTCAGAAGTTGTCAGAAGAGTTTATAGAGAAATACAAAGACAAGGTTGACTGGGA
>JBKBRH010000132.1:913-2359 GCA_046292225.1 Endomicrobiia bacterium | reverse complement strand
GTGGTACAATATTGCCTTATGGTGGACAAAATATTATAGAACCAGCAAGTTTAGCTAAATTGGTAGTTTTTGGAAAATATATTTCAAACTTTTTAGAACCTGCAAAATTGTTGTTATCTAACAATGCTGCTATAATGGTTAATAAAATTGAAGATTTTGTTGAAATAATAAAAAAGTTTTATAATGAAAAATTACTTTTAAAAATTTATGGAGAAAAAGCGAAAAATACTGTTTTATCTTTAAAAGGTGTAACTGAAAAAAATATGGAAATAATTTTAAATTCATCTAAAAATATTTTATGAAGATTCTAATCATAAAACCTTCAGGTATAGGAGATATAGTTCATTCTTTACCTGTAGCTATCGCTTTAAAAAAAATTTATCCTTGTTGTAAAATTGATTGGATTGTTTTTGATAAATTTGAAAGTATATTGTATAATTTGAATTATATAGATAACATAATTTCTTGGAACCGTGAAGGAGGGATTAAAGAATATTTTCAATTGCTAAAAAAATTAAAAAAAGAAAATTATGATTTAATAATAGATCTGCAGGTTTTGTTAAGAACAGCGATATTAGGTTTTCTAATTAAATATAAAAAAGTTTTTTCTACAAGTTTTGTACGCGAATTTAGCAATTTTTTTGTTTATCCTGTAGCTGAGTTTGATTATGAATTACATGCAGTTGAACGAAATTATCAAGTAGCAAAATTTTTTGCTGAAAAAGAGAAAGTTTTGTTAGAAGAACCGATGAATTTACTTCCGTGGATTAATATAACTGAAGAAGAAAAAATTTTTGCTAAAAAAATTTTGGATTATAATGAAGAAAAAAAATATATAATTTTTTCTGTTGGCAGTAGAGGATGGCATAAAATTTGGCCTAAAGAAAATTTTTTAGAATTAATCTTTCTTTTAACAAAAAATTTTAAAAATGTTGTTGCAGTATTTGTAGGTTCAAAACAAGAAAAAATTGTTGTAGAACAAATTACTAAAAATTTATCTTTTGAATACAAAGATTTTACAGGAGAGACATCTTTGCGAGAATTGTGTGCTATAATTAATCTTTCCACAATGACAATAAGTAATGATAACGGAATAGCACATGTATCTGCTGCGCTTGATAAACCAACATTAGTATTGTTTGGACCTTCAAATCCTAAATGGTTTTATCCGTATAACAATAAATCTGGATACATTTATAAAAATTACAAATGTTCTCCTTGTGGAATAAAGACTAATTGTAGAGATAATAAATGTATGAAAGAGATAAAAGTTGAAGAGGTATTTGAATATATTTTAGGAAAATTTGCTAAATACTTATGAAAATTTTATGTTTTTTACCAAACTATATTGGTGATGTTTTAATGGTAACACCAGCATTACGTTTTTTAAAAAAATCTTTACCTTATTCAGAGATAAATGTCGTTATAAAAAAAAATCTTTTAGAA
>JBKBRH010000132.1:0-904 GCA_046292225.1 Endomicrobiia bacterium | reverse complement strand
ACACCAGCATTACGTTTTTTAAAAAAATCTTTACCTTATTCAGAGATAAATGTCGTTATAAAAAAAAATCTTTTAGAACTATTAGAAGGAAATGTTAATATTGACAATTTTGTAATAAAAAGTGATAATCGATTTGAATTATTAAAAAATATCTTAAAACTTAAACCAGATTATGCAATATTGTTTAGAACAACTTTTTTAAATTCGTTAATGACTTATTTAGCAAAAACTACAATTTCAGTTGGCACAAACGAAGATTTAAGTTGGTTGTTTTTAACTAAAACTTTAAAAAGCGACTTTACAATGCCGTTTAGAGTACAGTGTGTAATGTTAGTTAAAAAATTATTGGGATGTTTAAACATCGACAAAAGTTTTGATACTGAAGAGTTAAAAAAAATAGATTTTTATTTGTGGAATAATGAAGAAGTTAAAAGTTCTTTAAATAAAAAATTAATTGAAAATAATATTGATATAAATAAAAAATTTATAATAATTTCACCTTGTGCTTCACGAAAAACAAAAGTTTTAACCACAAAACAATATATAGAAATTATAAAATTATTATATCAGAAATATAAAAATGATTATGAAATTATTTTAGTTAATTCTCAAGAAAATGAAATGATTAAAAAAATTGTTCAACAAAATTCTTATTTGATAAAATCTTTGTGTGGTAAAGTAAATTTAAAAGAATTAGGATATCTATTTAGTATTTCATCTTTAGTTGTTTCTGCAGATAGTGGTCCTGCATATATTGCAGAATCTGTAGGAGTAAAAACTTTAATTTATTTTACTTCTACATTACCAGAAAAATATGGTCCTTATTCTGACAATGTAAAATTTTTATATATTCCAACGATTTGTTCTCCTTGTTATAAAAATTTTTGTTATTTAAAAACGTATG
>JBKBRH010000131.1:0-2374 GCA_046292225.1 Endomicrobiia bacterium | reverse complement strand
CAGCAGGTGCTGTAATTATAACTTTTTTAGCAGCTCCTTTTGTAATATGGTTTTCTGCACCTTTTACAATTTTACCTTTTTTGTTAACACCATCCTTTTTAACAGTAAAAAGTCCTGTTGCTTCAATTACTATTTCTACACCTACATCTTTCCATGGAAGTTCTGCTGGGTCAGATTTTTTAAAAACTTTTATATTTTTATCATTGATAGAGATTGTTTCTTCATCTATAACTTTTACTTCACCATTAAACTTACCATGAACAGAGTCGTACTTAAACAACATAGCATTTGTTTTAGCATCTGCAAGATCGTTTATTGCTACAAGTTCTAAGTTTTTAGTATTTCTTTCAATTATTGCTCTTGCCACTAACCTTCCTATTCTGCCAAAACCATTTATCCCCACTTTTACCATATCTTTATCCTCCTCTCTTTATTTAAAAATTTTCCATAATTTATTTTTTCCAAAATATAAATTTAAAAATTAAAAATCAATATTAATAAAAATTTTTATTTACAGCCAACCATTTTCTTTATACCATTTATATGTTTCTTTCACACCTATTTCTAACGGAGTATAACTAAATTCTGGAATAACACTTTTTATATCTTTACTGTTGCATAGCCAATAATTCTTGCTTAGTTCCTTCAATTTATCCCTGTTAAAAATAGCAGGTTGTTTGTAAAAAAATTTATAGAAATTTTCGTTGATATAAGCGTAAATATAACCGACAAAATATGGTATAAAAATTACTTTAATTTTTTTGTTAAAAACTTTTTCAAAAATATTTTTAATCCCTTCTACATTATAACTTCTATCTTCTGCAACAAAAAATATTTTTGAGTTAAATCTTTCAAAATTTAGTATCATATTTTTTACTACTTTAACTAAGTCATATATATATATAAATTGTATACAAAATTCTTTATTAAATACAGGTAGTAAACCTTTTTCTGCAAGTTTGAAATATAAAAACATATCTTTGTCATAAGGGCCGTATACAGCAGCAGGACGTAATATTATTGATTTTATTTTATCTTTATATTTTAGAATTTCTTGTTCTGCTAAAAATTTACTTTTACCATAATCAGAAACCGGTTCACAATATGATTCAGATTTTTTATAATCTAAACAATTTGAAGGACCACTTGCTGCTTGTGAAGAAAGATAAATTAATCCTTGAATTTTATAATTATTTTCTATTATTGTTTCTACTAAATTTTTTGTTCCATAATGGTTGACTTCATAATAAGTATCATTTTTTATACATCTTAACACAGCAGCACAATGAATTATCAAATCTGCATCTTTTAGAGGTTCAGATAACGAATTTTTCTCTCTTATATCACCATAAAAAATATTTATTTTATCTATAACATTTTGTAATCTTTGAAGATTACTAGTTTTTCTTACCAAAACAGAAATTTTGTAATTTTCATCATTTGCAAAGAAATTTACTATCGTGCTACCTATGAATCCGTTTGCTCCTGTAATTAATATTTTTTTCATTTTTTCCTATACGCTTCTAAAAATGATTCACAATAAAGTTGTTTGTTTAACAATAATTCTGTAGTTATTATTGTATCCATTAGATCTTTATCTAAAGGGTTAAGTATAGCTGCATCTAACCCAGCATATATTGCTAAAGAAATAAATGTTCTGTCAATTAAACTTCTATACTTTGTCCCTTGTGAAATGTTAGACAATCCTAAAATAGTTCTAGGTGGTGGTTCTGATATAAATTTTATCTGGTTTATAAAATCAATAATATGAACAATTTGTTGCTGAGCAACATTTATTGGTAACAAAACAGGATCTATAAACAAATTTGAAATATCAAAATTATATTCTTGACACTTTTTAATAATATTTAAAGCTAATTCTAACCTAGTTTGAATATCTTGAGGGACACCATTTTTAGATATTGTCAAAACTATAAGTTTTGAATTATATTTTTTTGCTAATGGAATATAAACATCAAGTTTTTCCTCATCTGCATGAGAAGAATTTATAAAAGCACCTTCTCCAGCATAACTTAAACCTTCCTGCATAGATTCTAATTTTGTAGTATCAATTGCAAGAGGAACATTTGTAATTTTTCTTAGTGTTTTTATTAACCATACCAAATCTTCAGTTGGATTTACAGATTCAGGTCCTACATTGACATCTAATACATCTGCTCCTGCAAAGATTTGTTGTTGTGCCAAATTTTGTATAAATTCTTCATTCCTTTCTTTTATAGCTGATGAAACTTTTTTAAACATACCGTTAATTTTCTCACCTATAATTATCATCTTTTTTCTCCTTTAGAAGGTTTATTATTTCTTCAATTTCAGTATAATCAAATCCTTTTGATAAAAGAAAATTTTGGATTTT
>JBKBRH010000130.1:0-2387 GCA_046292225.1 Endomicrobiia bacterium | reverse complement strand
AATTGTTTCTTTGGTAGGAAATTATAGTTGGACAGTTGATGATTACAACCGACCTTTAGACCAATGGGATGACAGATACAACTGGGCTTTGGTGTTAAGTTGGCCAATTTTTAGTAGTGGTGCTACATATTCAAAATATTTACAAAATAAAGAAAATCTAAAACAGATAAATTTTGCAAAAGAAGGATTAGTTTCTTATTTAGAATTACAACTTAGCTCGTTATATTCTACTTATTTACAACTAAAAGAATCAATAAATCTTGCAAAACAAAATTTAATACTTGCAGAAGAAAATTATAAAGTTGCAAAAAGTTATTATTTAGAAGGGAGAAGTTCGTATTTAGAATTGTTACAGGCAGAATTAGGCCTTTCAAATTCAAAAATTAATTATTACCAGACACTTGCTGAATATATTATTGTGTGTGAGAAAATAAAAAAATTTGATTTTAAGGAGGAAAATTTATGAAAAGAAAAATAATAATCTCAATAGTTGTGATTTTATTTTTAAGTTTGGGTATTTTTAGAATATTTCAAGCTATAACTGCACACAAAATAGCAAAAAAATTGTTACAAAAAGAAAAAGAGTTTACATATGTTGTGAAAACAAAATTAGTAGAATATAAAAAAATTGCTGATAGTATAAACTTTGTTGGAGAAATTAAAGGGATAAATGAAATCACTGTTTTACCTAAGGTTGCAGGTAGAATAATAAAAAAAGTTAAAGAAGAAGGAAGTTATGTAAAAAAAGATGATGTGATCTGTGAAATTGACAGAGACGAACCTGTTTTAAAATATACTTTATACGAGTTAAAATCGCCAATTGATGGTATTTTAGCAAAATATTTTGTTGATACAGGTTCTATGGTTTCTCCACAAACGCCTGTTTGTATAATAAGTGATACAAACAAAGTTAGGTTAATATTTAGCATTTCTGAAAATATAGTGAATAAAATTACAAAAAATTCTTATATAACATTTGAAACAGAAAATGGCAAAGTTTTTGTTTCAAACGACCTACAACTTTCAAATTATATTGATCCTATTTCAAGGACAATGGAGGTACGTGTTGTTTTAGATAACAAAAATGGCGAGTTAAAATCTGGAAGTTTTGTAAAAGGAGAACTTATTTTTTATGAAAAACAAGCGTTAGTTGTTCCTCAAGAAGCAGTGTTTGAGGTTGATAGTAAAAAAGTAGTTTTTGTTGTAAAAGAAGATAATATTGTTGAAGAAAGAAATGTAAATACAGCTTTAAAATATAGAAATTATGTAGAAATAATTTCTGGTGTAGAAAAAGGTGAAAAAGTAGTATATCAAGGAGGAGAATTACTTTCTCATGGTATACAGGTTGAAGTTGTAGAATAAGTTTAATAGAGTGAGAAAGTGAAAAAGTGAGATAGGTGATAGGTGATGGCAGGTGGGTGATAGTGGGGAGTGAAAAAGTGAGAGAGTTAGAAAGTGAAAAAGAGTTCCGTCGGCTACGAGATTTTTGTGTTAAAATTTATTGTGTTGTTTTAAGGAGAAGGTTACATTTATCATTTTTTTAATTTTACCGTCAATAAAACATAAAAGATCTTTAAAGAAAGTTAACAGAACTTGCTTTTTTAGGAGGAAAATTTATGAAAATTACAGAGTTAGCAGTAAAAAGACCTGTTGCAACTGTTGTTGTCTATACTTTTTTACTTATAACATCAATAATTGCTTTATTTAAACTTCCAATAGATATGTTTCCTTCTATGGAATTACCTATTTTAGTTGTTACAACAACATATCCACAAGCAACTGCATTAGATGTAGAAGAAAAAGTTACAAAAATTATAGAAAACGTAGTAATGTCTGTCCCAGGGATAGATAGTGTTGAGTCAAGATCGTTAGAAAATATTTCAGTAGTAACTGCACAGTTTAAATGGGGATCAAATATTGACGAAAAAGCTGCTGATTTAAGAGATTTTTTAGAATTTGCAAAGTTAGCTTTACCTGAAGAAGTTGAAAAACCACGGATTATAAAATTAGATCCTTCTTTGATGCCAGTAATGTTTTTAAGTGTTTCTTCAGAAAGACCAATAAAAGATCTTAATTATATAGTAGAGAAAAAGATTGTAGACGAACTTAAAAAAGTTGATGGTGTTGCAGCTGCAATACTTCGTGGTGCTGAAGAAAAACAAGTTTCTATAATTTTAGATCCACAAAAGTTAGCTTATTATCGTCTTACTGTACAACAAGTTGCTTCGTCTATATCGCAGGAAAACCTTGAAGTGCCAATTGGTGATATTTATGAAGGAACTAAGAAATATTCTTTGAGGTTATCAGCAAAATTTAATTCTGTTGACGAAATTAACAATCTTATTGTAGGAAACTTTCAAGGTAAACCTATATATTTGTATCAGATA
>JBKBRH010000129.1:0-2404 GCA_046292225.1 Endomicrobiia bacterium | reverse complement strand
TGATTTAATGCGAACTTTTCTTCACTAATGTCATATATAAAAATAGAATCAGCAATTTCAACCAACGGACGCAATTTTTTCAAAAAATTAAATATTGTTTTGTCTTGATAATATGTAGCCTGTAGATTTGTTACAGAAACACCAATAATAACTCTTTCATAATTATTTTTCACAATATTTTCGCCTAATCGTTCATTATTTGTAAGATTTGAGATAAAACCTATCGGTTTATATTTTATATTATAATATTCAGGATCACCAACACCAAAATATGACAAATATATCCCTTTCTGAGCAAAATTATTTTTTCTAACCCATAATCCAAGTTGTTTTAATCCTTGTCCCCAGTCTATATTAGAATCTGTAAAATATTTCCAGCCATTTTTAGCACCACCTATTATCTCGTTAAAATAAGAAATATACCATGGAAATACTTTTATAGAAATATATACATTCCATAAAAGCATTAATAAACAAAATAATCTTAATTTTTTAATATTTATAAGTTTTGATACTTGCAATATAATTAGAGGATAAACAACTAAAATATGTCTATGACCTATCTGCATTTTAGAAAATGATGCTATACCTAAATAAATTAAAATGCTTGATATAATAATTATGTCTTGGATTGAAGAATTTTTATCTATAAATTCTTTAAAAAATTTTATAAGTGAAACAAAAAACAATATTAACAATGGAATCTCGGTTTTCAATAAAAATAAGAAGGGGAAGTACAAAATAAACCCGCTTGTAGAATGTTTACCAAAAAAATAATTAGACCTTCCATATTTAGATGTTATAGCAACAACATCATATAAACCTATAAATAGTTCTATAAAATTTTTATTATAAACAATTAATCCGACAGATATTATTGTTACTAGCTGAAATAACAAAAATTTAAAAATTGTTTTTAGACTTACTTTTTTAAAATACAAAAAAAACAACAAAACAACCAAATAGTTTGTAAATAAAACTACATAAGAATATTTTGTAACCATCAACAATGCTGAAAAAATGCTGCAGATTATAAGATCTTTTATTCTATTTTTTTCAAGAAATTTATAAAAACTATATATTGAAAGGAAATAAAATATACAAGCAAACATATCTTGTGTAGTCAAACACGAATGTGCAATAATTGAAGTATTAACACTATAAAAAATAATAGCAAAAATTGCAGAAATGATCCCTACAGTATTTTTAACTATAACAAAAAATATTATTACAAACAAACTTGAAAAAAATATGATACTTCTTCTTCCAGCATTAATCAAAACTTCAGCATCATGGTTGTTATAATACAACATAAGATTAGCAAAAGAATAACGTTGTTTTTCTAAATAAAATTTGTGTGAAGTAAAAACTGCAGGTTGTGGTTTTAAAAATAACAATCCTAAACCAGCAATTATTTTTGCTAACACAGGTTGGTCATATGAACGTATTATATGCATAGAACCTGTTTTAATGTACGAATATCCTTGCATTAAATGTAATGGTTCATCATAAGTAGCAGAAATATATGTTATTATTTTATTACCTCTTATAAAAAAACTTATTACAACAATTATAACAAAAATAATAACAAAGATATCTTTTAATTTAACATTCATTTACAAATTTGATTTTTAAAATATGTTTGAAGTTAAAGATATTATTTTGCCTGCAAATGTTCTACAAACTTTTTTATTTGTTCATCATAAGGTTTATATTTAAGATATTGAGAAAACCATTTTATAGATTCATCCTTTTTTTTAATTTTCCAGCACAAACTTCCCAGATTAAGATATACCTCTGGAAAATCCGACTTAATATTCAAAATTTCGTAATAACACTTCTGAGCTTTTTCATATTCGCCCATATATTCGTATACCACACCCAAATTAAGTTTAAATTTTATTTTATCTTCTTCGTCAATGTTAGGATAATTTAAAATTTTTAAATATTCCTCAGATGCTTTTTTGTAATCATTTTTACTAAAATAATGATATGGAATATAACCTAAATATCTACTTTCGCCAGAGATGAAAAAAAGTTTTTTATAATATTTTTTTGCTATATCTATCATATTTTCATATTTTTTTGATACTTCAAGAAAATATTCAGCAAGCAAATTTAAATATACAATATAAAGACTATATGCACGAGCTACAAATTTAGTTGGTTCATTTCTTATAACAAAAATTTCGTGTGGTAGCACTATTGCAGGTTCTAAAGTTGAATATAACAATCCAAATTTATACTTTTTAGTTTCAGTTTGTAGTGGTAAAACTGTATTATAAAAAACTTTATTTTTTGTTTTTTCAATTATACTTTTTTCAACTGAAGACCTGATTTTAAGTCGTGCTTCTCCCCAAATTTTGTAATAATTATCACCATAAATACTCTTCGTAACTGAAGC
>JBKBRH010000128.1:0-2428 GCA_046292225.1 Endomicrobiia bacterium | reverse complement strand
GGGCTATAAAATCTATTATCTTTCAGATATACAAATTATTCATTACTGGCAGGTTTCTATGGATAAACATGGCAAAGAAAAAATTTTTTATCACTCAATAAAGCAATATGAAAATTGTTTTCGATATAAAAATGTGTAAAAAAAGATTGAGTTAATGCTTTTGTTTTTTAAAAAGTTATAAACTTAAAATGAAGAAAAAAGATTTTACAGAAGATATTATCTATCAATGGGAAAAGGTATGGTCTAACCAGAATATTCAGCATGTTTTAGAAAGTTGTGAAAAAGATACTTTTTTGCGGCCGTATTTTTTTAAATATTTGTCTAAAGATGGTGTTATTTTAGAAGCTGGTTGTGGATTAGGTCAATGGGTGGTTTATTTGAGTCGTTTAGGTTATAATATAATTGGTATAGAAATTGTTCCTAATTGTGTTAAGGTATGCAAAACATATTTCCATGATGTTGATATTCGTATAGGTGATGTAAGAAATTTACCATTCCCAGATAAATATTTTGATGGTTATATTTCTCTTGGAGTAATTGAACATATGATTGAAGGGCCAGAATCAACTCTGCAGGAAATGAAAAGAGTATTAAAACCTAATGGGATTGCAATTATTACTGTTCCTGCTTACAATTATTTTTTAAAAATATGGTATCCACTGCGTAAATTTATAGTTGAGATTTTTAGAAAGAACAAATTCTTTAGAAAAATTTTAGGTAAGCCCAAACTTTTATATGACAAATTTGAAGGTTACAAAAAATTAATAGATATAAAAAAACGGTTAAAACCGAGGTTATGGCCTATTATTGGTATAGATCCTGTTAAAGGTCCTATATTTTTAGAGTATAGATATGAAAAAGGTTATCTTGAGCATATATTAAAATCGTTTGGTTTTAAGATTATAGAATCTGTTCCAATATATCATCCTTTTATTTTTCAAGATATCTTCGGGAATTTATTTTTTAAAAATAATCTTCAGTTAAACATTTTTGGTAAAATAATAGAAAAAATTTTTAACAAAATAAGTCCTCATTTTTTTAATTTTTACTATTTATATGTTGTTAAAACTATAAAATGAAAATTGCTTTTAATGCGATAAGGGTGTCTAAAAAAGCAGGGTCTGGGTTTGATACTTTTATTATAAATTTTTTAAACGAGTTTGCAAAATATGTCTATGAACACAAAGAACTTAATATAGATTTTGATATTTTTACTTTATATCCGCAGCATTTTCCCCAAGTAAAAAAGGAAAATATCAAACAAATAAAATTTCCATTTGTAAAGCCGAAAAAGAATATTAGTAGCACACTACAACAGGTTTCATATGAAAAAACAACGAAAAAAAATGTGTCAAGAAGTTACGCTTTTGCTGCTGATTATTTTCGTCTTTTATGGAATCAGTTTGTTTTTCCATTTATGGCGAGAAAATATGATTTAGTAGTTGCTTTAACTGAATATGATGGAATTGTTTTTGGTAAAAATCAGGTGGTGGTTATTCATAGTGCAGTTCCATTTTTGTTTCCACATTTTCCAACGAAATACCGATTTTATACTTATAAGTTACTGCCAAAAATTATCAAAAAATGTCAAAAAATTATTACCGTCTCCAATATATTAAAAAAAGAGATATCTAAAATATTTGAAGTTGAATTACAAAAAATTGCCGTTATTTATGAAGGAATTGACCAAGAAATTTTTTATCCTGCTGATAACCAAAAAATTGAAATGTTTAAAAAACAATACCAGATAAATGGCGATTATATTCTGACAGTTGGTCACAGCCATCCGATAAAAAATTTTAGTGGTGTTGTTACATCTTTTGTGATAGTTCAGAAAAATTATAAAATAAATCTGGTAGTTGCCGGCTATATTGATAAAAAAATAGAAATTCCTGACGGAGTGAAATATATTGGTCATGTTTCAAATGAACAACTTTATCTATTATACTCCGGGGCAAAATGTTTTGTATTCCCAACTTTGCATGAAGGGTTTGGTCTTCCACCGCTTGAAGCGATGTCGTGTGGTTGTCCTGTAGTTGTTTCAAATAAAGGTTCACTTCCTGAAGTATGTGGTGATGCAGCAGTATATGTTGACCCGTATGATCCACAAAGTATTGCTGAAGGTGTTCTGAAAGTTTTAACTGACAAAAATTTGCGAGACCATCTTATAAAAAAAGGGTTTGAACAAGTAAAAAAATTTAGTTGGGAAAATTCAGTTTATAAATTTATAGAGATGTTGAAAAATTTATAAAAAATATTGTAAAAAAATAAAAAATTTAATAGGTAGGTTCTGTTAACTTTTGATGATCTTTGAAATAAGAATATAATATAGGTGATAGGTGATAGCAGGTAGGTGATAGGGGAAAATAGTGAAAAAGTGAAAGAGTGAGAAAGTGAAAAAGATTTCCGTAGCCGACCTTTAAGGGTT
>JBKBRH010000127.1:0-2439 GCA_046292225.1 Endomicrobiia bacterium | reverse complement strand
GTACTACAATATATACTTTTGGATTGTTAACCATATAAACATCTTCTCTTATCTTACCGCTAATCATTTTCTTACCTCCATATTAAGTAGGTTTTGTTAAATATTTCTATAAACACCCTTTTAATCAACTCTTTTGGCAGACGTTCCTCCTATCAAGAAATTTTATTTTTTCCCTCATATTAAGGAAATCTAACTTTAATTCTTCCTCCTATCTCCTATTAGGAGGGGCTAAGGGAGGTGTCTATTAACACTCTTTTTCACTCTCTTACTTTTTCACTTTCTCACTCTCTCACTTTTTCTCTCTTTCCCTTCCCACCTACCTGCTATCGCCTATCACCCACCTTTATCTTTCTCACTTTTTCACTTTCTCACTATTTCACTTTCCACCCACCTACTACCACCTTACACCTTTATTATCTTCCATAAGGAAGTTTTTGTTTTACAACTTCTGTATTTACATCATCTAATACAGCAATTTTTCTTAACTTTCTTGCTCGATTAGACGACATACCAGTTAACAGATGTCTTAACCCTGCTTTTTTATATTTTACTTTACCTGTTTTTGTAAATTTAAACCTTTTTTTGGCACCACTATGAGATTTAATTTTATATTTTTCTGTCATAAATTTTTCTCCTCTCTAATTTTAAATTGATACTTAAAACACTTTTATTTTTTCTTCTTTGGTTCTACAATTAATACAATTTTATTTTTATCTTTTTTAATATTAGAAATAACACCGAACTCTTTTAGTTCGTTGGTAATTTTATCAACTATCTTTTGCGATGTTTCTTCAAAAAATTCTGAAATTCTACCTAAATAAGTTATAGTAATTTTTGTTGGATGAGAATGTTGTAAAAACTCTTTAATATGATCAAGTTTTATTTGTAAATCATGCTCTGATATTGTCGGTTTTATATACATTTCTTTAATTTCAGAAGACCTTTGCGCTTTTCTTAACTCTTTTTCTTTTTTTTCTTGTTGATACTTAAATTTTGAGAAATCAATAATTTTACATACAGGAGGATTTGCCTGTGGCGCAATTTCTACTAAATCTAAACCTGCTTGTTGTGCTTTTTGTAGCGCTTGTTGTATTGGCATAATACCTATTTGTTGTCCATTTTCATCTACAACTCTTACTTCTTTTGCACGGATATATTGATTTATTCTATACTTTCTTAAATCCATATTTTGTTTTTAATTCCTCCTATTTAAAAAGTTTTGTTAACTTTATTAATCAGTTTCTTTCTTATTAAGGAATTTCTTGTTTAAACTTTCTCCTATTAAGGAGTAACCAAGGTAGATGGCGTTTATAACAATCTTTCTTACTCTCACTCTTTTTCACTCTCTCACTTTTTCACTTTTTTACTCACTCTTAGTTGTGTTGCAAAAAAATTATCAAAATCTTTTAGTTATTTCTTAATTCTTTGATAAATTCATCTATACTTAAAACTTCTGTTTTTTCACATCCATACCTACGAATAGATATTTGATTATTTTGTTGTTCTTTTTGTCCTACAATAACAATATACGGAATTTTTTGTTTTATTGCGTTAAGAATTTTGTACTGTAAAGTTGAAGAAGAAATGTCAACTTCTACTCTGAAACCATTATTTAAAATTTTTTCTTTAACTTCTTCAGCATAAGAGATAAATTTATCACTTAAAGGTAAAATTCTTACCTGTAAAGGAGCAAGCCAAAACGGAAATACTCCTGCATAGTTTTCTACTAAAACTGCAAAAAATCGTTCAAGCGAACCTAACAATGCACGATGTATCATTATTACATATTTATCTTTCCCATCTTTGTCTCTATATTTTACTTCAAACCTTTTTGGAAGATTAAAATCAACCTGTATTGTAGAACATTGCCAAAGCCGACCTATCGCATCTTTTATTTTTAAATCTATTTTAGGTCCGTAAAAAACGCCTTCACCTGGATCTATTTCATATTTTAAATTTTTCTTTTCTAAAGCTGACTTTAACGCGTTTTCTGCAAGAGTCCAATGTTCTAAATCGCCAATATATTTTTGTGGTCTTGTAGAAAGTTTAATCTCATATTCTTTGAATCCAAACTTTGCTAAAATTTTTACTACAGCGTCTAATAAAGATAAAATTTCTTCTTCAACATTTTCCGGTGTACAAAAAATATGTGCATCATCTTGGGTAAACCCACGTACACGCATAAGTCCGTGTAACACACCAGAGCGTTCATACCTGTAGACATTCCCAAGTTCAAAAAATCTTAAAGGTAGTTCTTTATAAGAATGTAATTTTGATTTATATATTAACACATGACCTGGACAATTCATAGGTTTTATAATATACTTCTGTCCTTCAACATCCATCGCTGGAAACATATATTCAGAATAAAAACTTAAATGTCCAGATGTTTCCCATAAAGATGTCTTTGCAACATGGGGAGTATAAACAAGATTGTAT
>JBKBRH010000126.1:0-2497 GCA_046292225.1 Endomicrobiia bacterium | reverse complement strand
ATCACAGGTAAACCGTATTTAGAGATAATCCCCAACCGTGAACAAATCGCACGTTACGGTTTAACGATAAGAGATGTGATGGATGTTATAGAGATGGCAATCGGTGGTGAGAATTTAACCACTACCATTGAAGGAAGAGAAAGATATCCTGTAAGAGTTCGTTATCTTCGCGAATTACGTGATAGTCCTGAAAAAATCCGTCGTGTACTTGTTCCAACGCCAACAGGTGCACAAGTTCCTTTAGGGCAGATCGCTGATATACGTCTTGTTGAAGGACCTGCAATGATAAATTCAGAAAATGGTATGTTACGCGCCTATGTGTTGATGAATGTCCGTGGAAGAGATATGGTAGGGTTTGTAGAAGAAGCTTCTAAATTGGTAGCAAAAAAGATGGCTGGTAAATTACCACCGGGGTATTCTATTCAATGGTCAGGACAGTTTGAAAACCAGGTCCGCGCTGTAAAAAAGTTAAGAATTCTTGTCCCACTGAGTTTATTCATAAACTACATGTTAATATTTATGAACTTCAAATCACATCGTAAATCATTAACAATTTTTACTGCGATACCTATAACTCTATGTGGTGGAGTTTTATTACTTGCAATTTATGGATATAACTTCAGTGTTGCCGTCTGGGTAGGGTTTATAGCACTTTTCGGTATTGCAGTTGACGATGGTGTTTTAATGACGACATATCTTGACCAAGTGTTTGCTGAAAGAAAACCGAAAACAAAAGAAGAGGTAATAGAAGCAACGGTTTATGCTGGTAAAGCAAGAATAAGACCTGCGTTTATGACAACAATTACTACAATTCTTGCACTTCTACCTATATTTCTTTTTGGTGGTACAGGGAAGGAAGTTATGCGACCAATGGCGATACCGTCATTTGGTGGGATGATTATTGAAACAATCACCTGGTTTATAGTCCCAACAATTTATTCCTGGTTTGAAGAAAGGAAAATAAATGGATTTTAAATGTCCCGCAATAGCCACAAGATATCTTAAAGTAGAAGAACAGACCTGTAAAAATTGTGGATATAAAGTAGAAATATTTTCTAACGAAATAAAAGTTGTTTGTCCAAAATGTAAGGCAGATGTTTATCGTGAAAATATTCCTTCCTGTATAGATTGGTGCAGTTACGCAAAACAATGTATAGGAGAAGAAAAGTATAGGGAATTAAAACCAAGAATTGATGCACAAAAAGAGAAATTGGATTTCAAAGAAAAGGTGCTCTCTGAGATGATAAACTATTTTAAGGATGATATAAAAAGAATATCTCATGCGATGAAAGTTACACATTTTGCTGAAAAGATATTGCAACAAGAAAGAACTGCGGATAGGAGGGTGGTAGTAATATCAGCAATATTGCATGATATTGGTATAAAAGAGTGTGAAAGAAAATATAATTCTACTGATGGTCAACTACAAGAAAAAGAAGGTCCGCCAATAGCAAGAGAAATTTTGCAAAAAATAGGTATAAAACAAGAAATTATAGACGAGGTTTGTAAAATAATTGCAAGTCACCACAGTCCCGGCGAAATTGATACAATAAATTTCAAAATCTTATGGGATGCAGATTTGTTGGTTAATATAGAAGATGAATTTGATTTAAACGATAAAGAAAAATTAAGTAAGATTATTGAAAAAAATTTTTTAACTTCTACTGGTAAAGAAATAGCCAAAGAAAAATATTTACAAAATGAAAAAAAGAGAACTGATACAGAGATATAAAAAACTGAAGACAAAGATTGTAAAACGTATAAACGAATTTAAAAATTTATGGAAAACAAAAGATGATAAAAAACTTTTCAGTGAATTATGTTTTTGTTTATTAACACCGCAGGCAAAAGCAAAAACTTGTTGGGAAGCAGTTATGAAATTGAAACAAAAAAATTTGTTGTTCCAAGGTTCGCCAAAAGAAATTGAAGATTGTTTAGTTGGTGTAAGGTTTGCAAGGAAAAAAGCAGAATATATTGTTAATACAAGGAAGGTTTTTCCTGAAGTAAAACGGGTTATCACAAATAACAAACAACGCCTAACAAACCACGAATTACGAAAATGGTTTGTTGAAAATATTAAAGGTATGGGCTACAAAGAAGCAAGCCATTTTTTAAGAAATATCGGATTGGGTGATAACATTGCTATTCTTGACAGGCATATTTTGAAAAATTTAAAATTTTATGGTGTGATAAAAGAAATTCCTAAACATTTGTCATCTAAAAGATATATTGAAATAGAAAATAAGATGAAAGAGTTTTCTAAAAAGATAGGAATACCTGTTTCTCATCTTGACCTGTTGTTCTGGTCAAAAGAAACAGGTGAAATTTTTAAATGACTGCGTAGATTACGCAGTCACCCTGAACGAAGTGAAGGGTCTCGGTGAAAAAGATTCTTTGCTATCGCTCAGAATAACACAGTTGTTCTGTTAACTAAAAATGGTGTCCACCTATTCGGAAAGAAAGGAGGTGATGAAGATTTACAAATTTTTCACGGACA
>JBKBRH010000125.1:0-2499 GCA_046292225.1 Endomicrobiia bacterium | reverse complement strand
ATCCTAAACCAAAATTTATTGCTGGTTTTAGTTCCTCTTTATCTTTTAGTCCGACATCTGCTTTCAAAACATTTGACACACTTAAACCTAAAGATAAATTATTTTTCATCAAATAAATTATCCCTAAATCAATACTGAAAGATGTCTTCTGATAGCCAGAAGAAAATACAGAATCTCTTATTGTATATTCATCTTTTCCATATCCTAAAGACAAAATTTTTAAACTTCCACCATATAAAATATTACTTTTATTTTTAAACTCTATTTTACTTGCAACTGACAACAAATAAATATTTTCTTTATACAACCCAGAGTTAACATCCATACCATAAATTCCTAATCCTAAAGTAAATTCTACAGGAATAACATACTTTTTATATTTATTACCAACTTTTTTATATCTAACTAAACCAAACTTCAAAGGCATAGCATACCCTAAATTATAAACATTTATATCCACACCTTCTATATATAGATGTTTATTAAATGAAGATACAAACTCTTTATACTTTGTTATCCCGGCTAAACCAGCAGGATTGTAAAATATACTTTCAACATTACCATAATTTACAGCACCACAACCACCACTGCCATATACTTCACCAAATTCTGGGATATAATAAAACGCTGAAAATATTTTATAATTAATCACTAAAACTAAAAATGTTGAAACTAATATTTTTTTCATAATTTTACTACCTTGCTATTATTATTACCCCACTTATTAACTCTTCGTTTATTTTAAACTGATATATGTAAGGACCAACTTCTAAGTTATTCCCTTGATCATCTTTACCATCCCATTCATAAGGGATAGAATCAATTTTTTTTACTAACTTACCACGAAGATTAAATATTTTTATCTCAGTACCTTGTGGAATATTATCAAATATTGCAACATCGTTTATCCCATCATTGTTAGGTGTAATTATTCTTTCTTTAGGTTTATAATCATCTTTTGTTAAATCACCTAAAGGAAAGATACCAAAATATGTAAAATGGTTCACCCAAGATAAAACTAAATTTTTATCTTTATCAACAAAAGATTTTAAATTTCGCCAATTGACACCATCATACCAAAATATACTTAGTATATTTTCATTTTCATCAAACTCTTCTGTAGTATCAACTTTACCATCATTGTCTAAATCAATATATAAAAGTCCAATTTGTATTTGTTTTTTAAATTTTAACCCTGAAGGTTCTAACTTGTAAACTTTCAAAGGATATTCACTTAATGCTGGCTTTTTATTTTTTTTGGGCACTGAAGTATTTTCAACTTCTTTTATAGATATTTCAACTTCTTTATCTAAAGCACCTTGTGGAATAAATATAAATGTTTCACCATCAAACGGATTTCCATCTTTGAGCACAATTTCTCCACCTTGAGAATTTATTTTTTTTGAAACTAAATCTTTAGAATCTACATAATACCATACTGTTGAAGTTGAATTAAACTCGTCATATGCAGAAATTTTATATTCAAAAGGTCCAGTTATAAAATCCTGTGGTATTTGGAAATAAAAAGTTGTTTTTTTAACTTGACTGTAGTTAAAAGTATATGTTGAGTAAGATACTTCATCTGATTTTTTATAATATATCTCAACTTTTTTTAAAGATTTATCATCTTCTGCAGTACCATAAATAACAGCAATCTTTGTTAATAAAGAAACATTTTCTATCGGATAATGAGAAATTTTTGGAGGTATTAGATCTTTTGAAACATATGCCTCTGCTGTTATTGTATAACTTGATAAACTTTGAAACGACTGTCCCTGAAGTTGTTCTTCAGTAGACAACAAAATAAATATACAACCTAAAAAAGTTATAGCAAAAATTTTGTTTTTCATTTATAATAAAATTCTATTTTAAGTTGATTTGTTTTATATTTTCTTCCACCTAAAGCTAAAGAAAAATCTGCTGAAAGATAAATATAATTAGGCGAATTTTTCCAATCACGTTGACTTTGAGAATCACCATATAAAACACCTATATTGTCCCACAAAGTTATATAATTTTCACCATTTTGAAATCCTTCTGTATATTTATCTTTCATCCATTTCCACATAAACCCATCAGAAACCCAGCTTCCAGGCGTCCCTTTACCTAATTGTGTTTTTGTTCTTGTAGACGCTTCAATAGTCCACCCCATTGGCAAAACTTTTGTGGTAGTTGTAGTATCTACAAGCCCGCAGGGATTTTGAGTTCCTGTATATACAGGATTAGCACCTTGTGCTTTGTTGTCAGTATAAATTTGTATTCCCCAGGAAGTATTGTTCGGGTCAAAATTTATTTCTATATATTCATTTGCAACAGTCCAACTTGATACTTGTTGTAAGTTAACATTAAATGTTATTGAGGATTTTTCAACATGTGTTTCTATATCTTTGATTTTTATATTAAAATAAGGTGATGAAACATCTGAAGTTACCCAACGAACTAAATCTACATAAAATGTAGTAGAAACTGTCGAACTACCCAAGTCTGCTGTTATCATAA
>JBKBRH010000124.1:0-2565 GCA_046292225.1 Endomicrobiia bacterium | reverse complement strand
TACCAATTTTAAATGTCTTACCAATATTAAAATGGTAGATATCATAATCAGTAACATCTGTTTTTATCCCTTTTGAGAATATCCCTATACTAAATCCTATTGGTAATAACTCACTTTCTGGAGAACCCATTTTCGCATTAAAAAAGTGTTGTTCATCTGAATCAACTGTTACAGGTAACATAGTATCATAGCCTACTTCCATCTGAAACTTTTTAGATGGTAAAACTCCAATAGTGAACCCATAAGTAATTGGTAAAGCATTATTAGTTCTAACATATGTATCATAAGTTATATGCCCTTTCATATATGGTTGGAAATAAGGTGTACATGGTGTCCAATAAACTGTTGATGGTGTTGCAAACAAAAAACTTATTGAAATACCTGTCATAATTAAACAAATTATTAAAATTTTGATAAAACCTTTTATTTTCATATTTTTTTTACTCCATTTTGATTATTTTATTTAACTAAATAAAAATATATACCTGCTTTGGATCGAAGACATCTCTGTTTTTATTTTGTGTAAAAGTTCATACAATTAATAATAGTAATTGGGTTAATTACTATTACTGTGCTTTTATCCCAACTATGGGATTTTTTACTATTACAATTAAAAATAGTTATTCATCTTTGATAACTACCAAATTTTTCTTTAATTCTTTTTTTCAATTTTACTACCCTAACATGAGATATACCAAGTTTTTTCCCTATCTCTCTTACTGTGAAACCTTCTATAGAAAGTAATAATATTCTTTTCTCTCTATCTGTGAAACCATCATTTTTTATTCCTTCAATAAGTAATTTTGTTTCTAATAAGTTTTCTATTTCTGTTAATGTATTTTCATCCTTGTCGTTAATAATATCTAAACTATAGATATTACAATTTTTTTTATTTTTCCGTATATAATTATTCAGATAAAAATAACAACTTTGCAGAATATAACTGTTTGTTTTGTTGTACAATTTACCTTTTTTGAATTCAAACCAAAGATGTATTAACGCTTCTTGGAATAAATCATCTTCATCAAAAAAAGTAAAATACCCGTTAAGTTTCTTTGTTATTCTTTCAAGTTGAGGTGATATTTTTTTTACTAACTCTTCAAAATACATATTCTTTTTCTCCATAAAATAAAAAAAGCGTCATTTCCATCACTGGATTTACACTAATCCTCGTGTTAGAAATGACGCCTTTGTTTTTTTAACTTAAAAAATGTCTTCTAACATCTATATTAGAAGACACCATTTTCTATATTATTGAATAAATATACCTAATAATTATAATTAATTATACTTCTACAATACAATTTTTTTATTCAATCTTGATTATTGCTTTACATTATTACAAGTAAAAAATAGTGGTTTTTGGTAACCTCTGAATTCTATATTATTTCCAAAAATAACAAAAACTATACTAGATTTAAATTAAAGATAAACTACAAGGATATATCAACCTTGGTTGTTTTTTAGACAAGTCCGTCGTTGGATAGGTGTCTAATCTACTTCGTTGTGATTGGTGTCTTATGCAAATTTACAATAATAAAAAAATTTTGTCAATAGTTAGAAAAAAATTTTTTTGTATTTTTATTTATCTTCAAAAGTAACAATTATAAACTTTGCAACTTCTTTTATAGGTTTTTGTAAATCCATACTTTTTTTCTGTAAAAACTTATGTGCTTGTTCTTCAGTGAACCCTCTGTGTTTTATAAGCAGTGCTTTTGCACGGTCTACAAGTTTTTTTGTTTCCAGAGTATCTTTTGTAAAAATAAGTTCTTCTAACAACCTTGTATTTTCAATTGCTAAAGCTGCCTGGTTTGCTATCGTCTGTAAAACATTTATCTCGTCAGAAGAAAACTCGTATTCTTTATTAGTATAAATATTAAGTACACCTATAACTTTATCCTTTATTACCATAGGTACTGCTAACATTGAACACAACCCTTCTTCTTTCGCTATCTCAGGATACATATACCTAGGGTCTGTCTTCACATCTAAAACAAATATTGGCTTTTTTTCTTTCACTGCAAGACCGCTTATGCTACTACCAACTTTCACTGGCGGTTTAGTTCTATATTTTTCTGACAAACTCTGTGTCGCTTTTATTACAAGCTCATCCTTCTTCTCATCTAAAAGCATTATAGAACATATTTTTGAACCAAACATATCTGCTGTAAGTTTCACAATCTGTGTTAAAATATCGTCTAAAAATTTTGAAGAAACTATCGTTGAACTTATAAGAGACAGTGTTTCAAGTTTTTTAAGCAACTTTTTAGTCTTTGTCCGTTGTTGTTTCATATTATTACAATTTAAACATTTTTGGTGGGTTTAGTTTATGCTGATTTTTTTGTTTTGTTGAGATAACTTTATGAAATAATTTTTTATCTATATATGTAAACTTTTTTTTATTATCAATATATTCTATAATTTTGTCAAGTTGGTCATAAGTTATACCCATCTCACCTTCGTCAGTTTGTCCCTGCCATAAACCTGCTGAAGGTGGTTTAGAAATAATTTTCTGTGGTACAGATAAAATTTTAGCAAGCTGGAGAACTTGTGTTGTTGTAAAAC
>JBKBRH010000123.1:0-2793 GCA_046292225.1 Endomicrobiia bacterium | reverse complement strand
GTTGGATTTGCTCCTTCGTATTTTAGATAAATGTTAAGTTTTATTCCATATTCTTTTTTAATTTTATATTCTAAATTCTCTGCTTTAACAACAGGTGTGTTTCCTTCGTATAAAGTAATAATAGGTGTTTTATCAGATACAGGTAAAAATTCTTTAAAATGTTCTATTACTCCACACCAGATTCGTGCCATAATTTTTGTTTTAAATTTTTTAAAAGAATTTTATTTTAATTCGTTTATAAATTCTTCTATTTGGTTAACTTGGTTTTCAGCGGTAAACCTTAATTTTGTAATTTTTTCTTTTATTTCGGGAGTTATAACATCTTTAACAGTTAAATTTTTTGTCTCAATTTCATTTTTTAATTTATGATATAAAGAGATTATTGCTTTAAGCATTAGATATTGTTTTTTGCCAGAACAATATGTATCTACAGGATCAAAAGCTGATTGGTAAAGAAAATCCTCTCTTAACATTCTTGAGATTTCTAATACAAGTTTGTCTTGTTCTGATAAAGTTTCGTATCCTACCAAACGAACAATTTCTTTTAATTCAGATTCTTTTTGTAACAACGCCATCGCTTCAGTTCTAAGTTCTACAAAATCATCACCTAAATTTTTTTTATAATATTCTTCTAAAACATCGTAGTATAAAGAATAACTTGTAAGCCAGTTTATAGCAGGAAAATGTCTTGCATAAGCAAGCCAGTCTTCTAACGACCAAAAAACTTTTACTACTTTTAATGTTGCTTGGACTACAGGATCGGATAAATCACCTCCAGGTGGTGAAACAGCGCCTGTAACTGTTAAACTACCAATTCTATCTTCTGAAGAAAGACATTTTACTTTTCCTGCTCGTTCATAAAATTCTGCAACTTTTTTAGAAAGATACGCAGGGTATCCTTCTTCACCAGGCATTTCTTCGAGTCTTCCTGAGATTTCTCTTAACGCTTCAGCCCAGCGTGAGGTAGAATCAGCCATTAATGCTACTGAATAACCCATATCGCGGAAATATTCTGCTATAGTTATTCCTGTATATATTGAAGCTTCTCGTGCTGCAACTGGCATATTAGAAGTGTTTGCGATAAGAACTGTCCTGTACATCAAAGGATAACCAGATTTTGGATCTTTTAATTCAGGAAATTCTATTAAAACATCAGTCATCTCGTTACCACGTTCTCCACAGCCTACATATACTATAATTTCTGCATCAGACCATTTTGCAAGTTGGTGCTGGATTATTGTTTTTCCAGAACCAAACGGTCCTGGAACACAAGAAGTTCCTCCTTTAGCTACAGGAAAGAATGTATCGATTACTCTTTGTCCAGTAAATAAAGGTTCATCAGGGGTTAATTTTTCTTTATAAGGTCTTGGTTTTCTTACAGGCCATTTGTGATACATTTTTAGTTCTTTTATTTCTTTATTTATTAAAATTTTGCATATAACATCTTCAACTGTGAATTTTCCAGATTTAATCTCTAAAATTTCTGCTTCTTCAATATCTGGTGGAACTAAGATATAATGTTTTATTAATTGTGTTTCCTGAACATAACCTATAATATCGCCTGATTTTATTTTATCTTTTACATTTTTTGTTGCAACAAAATCCCAAACTTTGTCTCTATCTAATGCAGCAACAAAAATTCCTCTTGTTATAAAATATCCTGAGATAGATTCAATTTTTTTAAGAGGTCTTTGGATACCATCATAAATTGTTGTGATCAATCCAGGACCAAGTTCTACTGATAAAGGTTCGTTTGTTGTTTCTATTGGATCATCTACAGCAAGTGCTGTAGTTGGTTCATATACCTGAATATAAAATTTATCTCCGTGTAGTTCTATAACTTCGCCAATAAGTTTTTCTTTACCAACTTTTACTACATCATACATTTTTATATTATCAATTCCAGTACCTACTACTAAAGGTCCTGAAACTTTTATAATTCTTCCTGCCATTTTTTCTCTCCTTAATTATTCTAATTTAATTCCTGTAGCAATAGCAGCTAATTTTTTATATTTTTGTTTTGCAAAATTTTTTGACCCACGAATTCCTGGAATTGGTATTATTGAAATTTTAGTTTTTTCTAGTTCAGAAGAAAATTTTTCCTGCAAAATTTTATATATATCTTCAATTATAAAAATTTTGTCATATTTATTATTTTTTAACAAAAACGAAATTTTTTCTAAAATTGAGTTTAAATCTCTGATGTTAACATATAAAACATCCCAGCCAAAAAGTTTGTAAATTGATATTGATTCGTAATCACCTATAACTATAAAACTTTTCATAATTTTTTGGATTGTTTTATACAAATTAAAAATATAAAAATCAACAATATTAAAATTTGTTGACTTTATAATATATTTTTTGTAAAATAACAAAAGTGAAAAACTTTATAATCTTATCTAAAAATAGAAAGCATATGCTAAAGAATATATTACTAATCTCGAATAATAAAAATCTTGCCCAAAAATTGGCTACTGTTCTAAAAAAACATAAATATAAAATTATCATATCTTCAAATGAAAAAAAAGAAATTGAAGAAAAGATAGATAATAATTTTATAGAAATAATATGGTTTTTGCCAGATATATTAGATAGAGAAATGATAAGTTTTTGTAGTTGGATTTATAAAAAATATCCTACAAAACTTTATTTCCGATGGTGTGAGAATGTTGCTCAAAGTAGTATTAAAAATTGTAAAATTTTCAAAAAAGGTGAATGTAAAAGTGCATTTTTATTTTTCAAAAATTTAAATAGTTTAATTGAAAGGTTTGAATTTTTATTAAAAAGGAA
>JBKBRH010000122.1:0-2804 GCA_046292225.1 Endomicrobiia bacterium | reverse complement strand
GGTATGATGTTGATGGGAAATTTTTGTATTCTTCATATGATGACAAAAAAGTTAAAGAATACATATATTTAGAAGGAAAACTTTTAGGTGTATGGGATTATACAGATTATTCTCTTTCTGTGATTATTCATAACCAGGAAGTTGCAAGATTGTTAGTTGAAGAAAAACCCGATGAAAAAACAATACAAGAATGGGTTTCCAAAGGATATATTAAAAAAGAATATACATCAAATCAGTTAGCTTTAGCACCATCAAAGTATGAAGGAAAACTATCAAAAGAAATAATAAGTTTATACCAACCAAGAGAACCCTTGCGGATAATTGAATCAAAAAATAAAGAATTTGTTGGATATGATACTGAAGATGGGTCTTTTATACCAATACAAATTACATATTTTAACAAAAATGGTTTAGTTGAGAAAAAAGAAGATATAATCTCAGGAAAAATTCAAGAGTTTGACAAAACAGGTAAAGTTGTTCGCGCATATAGTAAATTGATAATATACGAAGACAATATTTTAAAAGAAAAAATCTATGAAGCAAAAGTTGAATATACCCAAGACGGTTCTTATTCAATTTTTTATCCAGATATAATAGATATGGATGGCGATCCTAACACTTATAAAGATAGAACAGTAATTGATGATGCTCAAGTTGAACATTATAGTTTTGATGGAAGATTATTATCAGTTGTTTCTAAAAATTTTGTAGAAGGCAAATTCGAAACATCAGAGATAAAATATATTTATGATACATCAGGATATGTTGTTAAAAAAGAAATTATAGGCAAAAACGGCAAATTACTTTCAGAAACCTACTATAAACATAGTCTTGAACAATACACAATAAGATATGTCTATGACAACAATGAAAAACTTTTAGGAAGCTATGTTTCCTCACAAAATTTCTATAAAGGTAAAAAACTTATAAAGACAGAGAATTATGAATTAGAAGACCTAAGTGTAGGATTAACAAAATTAGTTTCTACCATAGAATATGATAAACATTCAAGGATTTCTAAAGTAAAAGATGCTTTAGATAGAGTAATACAAAAATATTTCTATAATGATAAGAAAAAACCTGATATAATTAGTGTTAAGATAGAAAACTACGATGAAGGACCATATTATGTTAAGATAAAAATTACCCCCGGAGGGGTAAAATATTCAGAACAATATACATATTCTCAAGAAGGTATACAAAACACAATAAGGACATACTATCACAACGGAAATATAGAATGGCAAGCAATAAGTTATTTAAAATAAATTTTTTACAAAATTTTCACAATTTTAACAAAATTTTTTCACAATAATAAAGCATAAAAAAGTAGAAAAAATAGGGTAAGAAAACAAGGAGGTGAACAAAAAATGAAAGAAAAAATCTTAAAAGGAGGTGAACAAAAAATGAAAAAATATCTAGCAACAATAATAGGGCTGATGGTAATTGTTTTTGGTATAAGCTACGGTGTAATTCAAGTTGACACAAACAGAGTGCTTCAAGTTTATGATTACAACGACTTTTCAGTAACTGGTGGCGCATCTAAAATATATGACCCTGTAAATGATAAATATACCTTTGTATATAAAAATGTTACGGTAACAGGATATTATGGAACAGATGGAAAATTTATCATAGAGCAAAAAGTAACAAAATATGCAAGTGGTGCTACAAAAACTGTAGAGGATCCTATAAACCAGCGCTATATGGAATATGCAGAAAATGGCGCTCTGGTAAGAGCATATAATGTACTAGACGGACAAATCTACGAAGCAAAAATAACTTATAACTCTGATGGTTCGTATGAAGTTTCCTGGAGTGGTAAAATAGACAAAGATGGTAACCCAAATACTACAGATGACCAAGAAATAATTCATAATGCAACTGTTCAAAAATACTCACCTGCAGGTAGATTGTTGGAAGTTGTAAATAAAACCTGGGATACCCAAAAGCAACAATATACCACATCTACATCAAAGTATATCTATGACGGTGCTGGGAATCTATTAAGAGTAGAAACGAAAGGTGAAGATGGCAAAATGCTTTCTGTTACATATTTTGACAGTTTAGGAAGAGAATCTCACACAATTGGATATAAATACGATAATAATGGTAACCTCCAATATACATATACTGCTTCAAGAAATTTCTATGATGGTGCAAAACTTGTAAAAACTGAGGTATACGAACCTACAGGCCCAGGGACACAGAAACTTCAATCTACAATATATTATGACAAGCATGGTAGAATATCACATGTCACAGATGCAGAAGGTAGAGAAATACAAAGATATTACTACAACGATACAACACGAACTGTAACAGATACAGTGCAATATGGTAATAGTTCTGTAAGAATTAGTGCTGCTCCTGGACAAATAATAAAAGTTGAAAATTATACTTATGGAGACAATGGTATAAAGACAACTCAGATAACCTATTATGACCAGAACAAACCAAAAATTACAATTTTAGGTTCAAGTACGATTTATAATGTTGATAAATACAATAACTGGCTTAAGCAAATTGCTCCTGATATACCTGTAGGCGTAGATCCTACTATTAAAGGTCAACTTAAACTTGTGGATAAAGGAAATGGTGAAGTATATGTTGTGTTTGAAGTTACTGATAAACAAGAAGTAGAAAAAATGATAGCTGAAATTAAGAAAGCAAAAGACCAATGGGGTCGAGGATTAGATTCTTTCTTTGACCAAATACTTGTTGCACTTGACGATACTAACAAAGACGGGAAATTATCTGATGATGAATGGAAAGCGAAAGGGGAAAAAGTCCAAATTTATGTT
>JBKBRH010000121.1:0-2817 GCA_046292225.1 Endomicrobiia bacterium | reverse complement strand
AGTGTTAACGCGATAAACACCGATGCAAGCAACGCAAATGTTTTAGTATAAGCAAGGGGTCTAAAGAGTTTACCTTCCTGTGCTTCTAAAGCAAACACAGGGAAAAAAGAAACAACTGTCGTCAAAATCGCAGTAATCACGGCAGAACCAACTTCTTTTGCTGCTTCAAAGATGACTTCCAAACGATACTGACTTCGCCTTGGAGAAAAGTCATTCTGAGCCGAAGGCGAAGAATCTAAAGATCCTTCGCTACGCTCAGGATGAAATTTTGAGCGTTGTACCAAGTGTCTATATGCGTTTTCTGTCATAATTATTCCCATATCAACAAGTGTTCCAATAGCAATCGCTATCCCTGAAAGTGACATTATGTTTGAATCAATTTTAAGATAATCCATCACGATAAAAGATATCAAAACAGCAAGTGGTAAAGTAAATGAAATTATCAAATTAGATGTAAAATGTCTAAGGAAAACAAACACAACAATAATCGTAATGATGATTTGTAAGATCAATGTATCTCGCAAAGTGTTTATTGTCCGTTTTATAAGTTCAGTCCTGTCGTAGAAAGGAACAATTTTTACACCAGGCGGTAATCCTAACTCCAACTCTTTAATTCTTTGTTTTACTCTCTTTATAACTTCAAGCGGATTTTCTTTATATCTAACAATCACAACACCGCCAACAACTTCTTTCCCTGCTTTATCTAACACACCACGTCTGAATTCAGGACCTAACTGGACATTTGCGATATTTTTTATAAAAACAGGTGTTCCATTGTAGGAACCAACTACAATATTTTCAATATCTTCAATTTTTTTAATAAACCCGACACCACGAATGATAAACTCCATCCCACCACGTTCTACAACTTTTGCACCTACATCTATGTTTGAGTTTCTAACAGCATTAAACACATCACCAAGTTTCACACCATAAATTAAAAGTTTGTTCGGGTCAATATCTATCTGGTACTGTTTTACAAATCCGCCAACAGAGGCAACTTCAGAAACACCTTCAACTGCACTTAATTGATACCTTATATACCAGTCCTGCAATGTCCTTAACTCTTGCAAACTATATCCATCACCTTCAACTGTGTACCAGAAAACCTGCCCAAGTCCAGTTGCATCAGGACCAAGCACAGGAACAACACCTTGTGGAAGAAACTGTTGTGCTTGTTGTAATTTTTCTAAAATTCTTGACCTACACCAGTAAAAGTCAACCCAGTCGTGAAATATTACATATACCATTGAGAAACCAAACGCTGACGATGCACGGATTGTTTTAACACCCGGTATACCAAACAGCCGTGTAGTTAATGGATAAGTAATCTGGTCTTCAATTGTTTGCGCATCTCTTCCTGGCCAGTCAACAAATATTATCTGTTGATTTTCACCAATATCAGGTATAGCATCTACAGGGACACGGTTTATCGCATAAATACCCCAAAGAATAATTATACCTGTAAAAACTAAAACAACAAATCTGTTTTTAAGACACCATTCAATAAGTTTGGTTATCATAACTTATACTCTTTATTCTCGGTGGTATTGTCAAAAATATCGTGATATTCTACTGAGTTTTATATACGGTAGAATATCTGGGTTTTTATCTCTTTTTTTCAGTAGTGTAAAATTTTACTGAAACACGAAAACACAAAAAAACAGAACCAAATTTTTTTCGTGATTTCTATATTTTTGTGCTTTCGTGGTAAAAAATTCTTGAGGAAAAAATTTGGGCTGTCCCTATTTACTGCTAAAGCCGGACGCAATGTCATATAACCCTCCAAGTATATCTGAAGTTCTAAACATTGCTGAGGAATTTGGGTGATGGCATAACACGAACTAGATATACTCTGTTAAGCGAAGTTATCATCTTACCTCCTTAGTCATCCTATTAAAATATAAGATTTTATTCTTCTGTAAAGATATTGAAAATTCTTTTAGTGTTTCGTAACCTAATTTTTTGTAAAAAGTTATAGCTCCGATATTATCTTTTTCGACATCCAATACTATCTTTTCAGCACCAACCATTTTTGCCTTATGTTCAGTTTCAAACATTAATCTTTTCCCCACACCAAATCCTCTAAACTCAGGATATGTGGCTATATTGCTGATATAATATTCGCCGTTGTTCAGTTTTCCAACTGTGGAGTTAAACTTTATCAGCAGTGAAAGTTTTCTTAAGATACTAAAACCTATCTTTTTAAATAGAAAAAAACCTATTCTTAAACTTTCACGTGTTTTAGTTTGCCAATTATATCCCAAAATCATACCTGCTTTTTCTCCGTAAATATCTGCAAAAAGAACATGTTCAAAGCTAAAAAGATTGGAACGATAACAAAATAACTCCTGCAGTATATCTTTTATTCTTTCACTAAAAAGAATTGGAAGAAATGGAGCAGAAAGCAATACAAGTTCAGCAAAATCTTTTTTATCATCAAAATTAGATTTTCTTATCATAATCATAATAAATCACTTTTATGATAATCTCGCCTAACGGGTCACGGATAAAAGAAGTTGCCGAAGGCAATTGTGGAGAACTTTGATTTCTCATTTATCCGCTGTTAGGCGTGGTGAATCAAAAATCATTTTACTTCTTCAACCTCTCAGTTTTGGTTTATCCATAATCTTATAACCCGGAGATTCTTAGTTTATTTATTTGAATAGTTTTCCTGCACAATCGTAATGCCCAGCAATAGCAACAAGTCTTGAACCATGATGATTGATTGAGATTTCAACACACCTCTTTATCGATTCAAGAACAGATTTATCTTTACTTTCAACTTCACTTCGTATTTCTTGATGTATTTGATCA
>JBKBRH010000120.1:0-2886 GCA_046292225.1 Endomicrobiia bacterium | reverse complement strand
CAAACCAAGAGTAATAATGAATGTTTCTTATTATTATGCTGACAAATTTAGTTATTTTAGTAGTAGGCACGGGAAATAAATCATAACTTACTATGAGATATTTTACAAAATATGGTGAAGGTGAGTCAGATATTATTCCACTTGTAGGTTTTACAAAAACTCAAGTTCGTAATATTGCAAAAGTTTTAAATATTCCAAAAAGAATTATTGAAAAATTTCTTTCTGCTGGTTTAGATTTTGTATATTAATATAAGATTTAAGAAGTTGAAAAATAGTATTGGGTTTGTAAATTTTTACAATCTACATGTAACTGTTGATAAATAATTTTAGATTTTGTTTTAATAAAAATTATGAAAAAATTGGTTGCAGTTATAGGTGGCTCTTTTATAAAATCTGAAGAGATTAGAGATATTG
Source organism: Endomicrobiia bacterium (assembly GCA_046292225.1). Taxonomy (GTDB): domain Bacteria; phylum Elusimicrobiota; class Endomicrobiia; order DTEH01; family DTEH01; genus JANXDG01. Next base: position 2,472 of record JBKBRH010000120.1, on the reverse strand, counting down.
CTTATGAAACAGGTAAAGAAATTGCAAAACGTGGATATGTTTTAGTTTGTGGTGGTATGGGTGGAGTGATGGAAGAAGCGTCAAAAGGTGCTAAAAGTTTAGGTGGGTTGGTTGTAGGAATTTTGCCAGGGAAAGATGAAAAAGAGGCAAATCCTTATATTGATATACCTATTGTTACATCAATGTCGCATGCAAGAAATGCTATAATAGTACGTTCTGCTTGTTGTATAATAGCTATAGATGGAGAATACGGGACTTTGTCAGAAATAGCTTTAGCTAAAGTTATAGACAAACCTGTTTTTGGTATAAAAACCTGGGATATAGAAGGAATAATAAAAGTTCCTGATGCAAAAACAGCACTTGATATTTTTGAAGGAAAAACAAAATTATGAAGATAGATATAGAAAAAAAATGGGAAGAAGCAGTTAAAAAAACAAAAATTATAAGAAGTAAATATGGCAAACTTGAAACATTTAAAAAAACAATAGTGCCTTATGTTTTGATAAATAAGTCAGTAATTAATAAAAACACTACTGTAGTAAGAGAAGGCAAGGTTGAAGTATCGCCTGTGATGATACATCTTCCTAAAGGAAATTTTGAGTTTTACGGCTTTGATTTTAAAAAGACCACTGATTACAGTGACGATCTCATAAAATCTTTTTTATTAATTCGTGGTATACAATTGCCATCTATGAAATATTCTAATACTGAAATAAAATTAGATGTTTTTGATAAACCAGTAGAAGAAGTTGTTGAGGAATACAAAAATTTGTTATCAAGAAAAGAAGATATTGAGACAGGTATAATATTGGGTATACCTGATATATGGCAATTTTCGTTAATAATATATTTATCAAGTTTAGTGGTAAAATCAGTAGATAATGATATAAAAAATATTTTAGACCTTTTCTGATGAAAAAAGAATTTCTTTTCATATGGATATTTTTTTTAATCTCATTAATTTATTCCCAACAGGTAGGTTTTGGTTTTGGATTTACTCCATATGAAGTATCTTATTCTACTGTAGATGTGAAGTTTAAAGATAATTATATAGAAAAAATTTTTTTATATTTTAAAGATAAAGATGAAGAAGTTTTTCAAACACAGGTTTCTACATCAGATAAAAAAACTAATCTTTTAATTTCACAAGAAAGTGTTACTAAAAATCTTACTTTAGATGAAATAAAAAAATTTTTTTATGGTTTTGGTAAAATGGAAACAATAAGAGTTCTTCTTATTAAACAAAAAAGAAAAGATGTTAATTTAAAAAGTTTAGTTGAGTTAAGAAAAAAAGGTAAAACTTTTGAAGAAATTGCAAAAAGGTATAATATTGATTTTTTAAACGACATATGGTTAGAAAGCAAAAAAATTTATAAAGAAATTTTTGAACCACAAGAAGAATAAATTTATATGAAAGCAGTTATACAAAGAGTAAAATATGCGTCTGTTTCGTACAACAATGTTTTTGAAGAAATATCTAAAGGTATAGTTGTATTTTTAGCTGTTGCACAAAATGATACACAAGAAGATATAAATTATTTGATAAAAAAAATTCTTAATTTAAGAATTTTTGAAAACGAAACAGGTAAAATGGATAAATCAGTTTTAGATATTAACGGTGAGGTGCTTATTGTATCAGAATTTACTTTATATGGAGACTGTTCTGGCGGCAACAGGCCTGATTTTACTTTTGCTGCAAAACCTGATTATGCAGAAAAATTGTACAATTATTTTGTTGAACAAATAAAAGAAGTTATAGGTGAAAAATTAAAAACAGGCAAGTTTAAAGAACATATGATTGTTGAAATTCATAATGATGGTCCTGTAACAATTATTTTAGAATCAAAAAAATAATATTTTTATGCAGCCAGGATATAAAAATATTACAGATAAAAAGTTTAAACAAATAATAGATAATTTGTACGAGATTCTTTCTTGTTGTGAGTTGTGTGGACATAGATGTAAAGTTAACAGGTTTAAAAATGAGTTAGGATTTTGTGGTGCTTCTTATAAGTTAAAGATTTCAAGTTATAATTTACATTTTGGTGAAGAAAAACCTATCTCTGGATATAATGGTTCAGGGACAATATTTTTTTCTCATTGTAATTTACGATGTGTTTTTTGTCAAAATTATGAAATAAGTCAGCTAGCAGAAGGAATAGAAATTTCTGAAGAAAAACTTGCAGAAGTTATGCTTGAACTACAAAGACAAAATGCACATAATATAAATTTTGTCTCACCGACACATTTTTTGCCGCAAATCATAAAAGCATTGTATTTAGCTTCGAAATCTGGTTTAAATATACCAGTAGTTTATAACACAGGTGGATATGATAATAAAGAAGTAATAAAAATTCTTGATGGTATTATAGACATTTATATGCCTGATATGAAATATTCAGATAACAAATTTTCAGAAATTTATTCTAAAGCAAAAGATTATCCAGAAGTTAATAAAGAAACAGTAAAAGA
>JBKBRH010000119.1:0-2955 GCA_046292225.1 Endomicrobiia bacterium | reverse complement strand
AAGTATGGGTATAACTATATTTCTACTTTACTTATGACAATAATTCCAGCAAAAATTGCTAAAGTTAAAGAAATTGTAGTTGTTACACCGCCAAAAAATGTTACAAAATATTTTGTCTATACATTATATAAATTAGGAATAAAAGAAGTTTATAGAATAGGTGGAGTACAAGCAATTGCAGCATTAGCATTTGGTACACAAACAGTTCCAAAAGTTGATATGATAGTAGGTCCTGGGAATGTATGGGTTACAGAAGCAAAAAGACAACTTATTGGCAAAATAGGCGTAGATCTTCTTGCAGGACCTTCAGAAATTGTAGTTGTTGCAGACAACAGCTACAGTGTTGAAGAAATTGTTTTTGAACTTCTCGCTCAAACAGAACATGATAAAAATGCTAAAGGATATCTAATATCTTTAAATGAAAATTTTGCACGCAAAATTAGAGAATATATAGATTGTTTTGCAAAAAATTTTTCAAGACAGATAGAAGTTGTTTTTGAATCCAAACTTAAAAATGTAGTAAAGATGATTAACAAAATTGCACCTGAACATTTGACCTTGTTGACTAAAAAACAAGAATATTTTGTTAAAAATGTAACAAATGCAGGAGCAATTTTTTATGGCAAAAATCCGTCAGCTGTATTTGGTGATTATATAGCAGGTCCATCGCATGTGTTACCAACAAATACTACCGCAAGGTTTTCGTCAGGTCTTTGTGTTGCAAGTTTTATAAAAAAAATTAGTATTGTAAAATTTACAAAAAAATCAGTAAAGTATTTATTAAAACATACATCTAAACTTGCAGAAGTAGAAGGTATGCTTTATCATAAAGATCGTATTTCAAAAATTAATTTAAAATTTTAAAATTTAGTGAGGTAAACTATGCAGAGAAAAGTTAATATTAAAAGAATAACAAAAGAAACAAATGTTCAATTAAAGTTAAATTTAGATGGTAAAGGTAAATATAAAATTTCTACTACCATACCGTTCTTAGACCATATGTTAGAACAATTGGTTCTTCACAGTAATTTTGATTTATTTTTAAAAGCAAAAGGTGATACTTATATAGACGATCATCATCTTGTAGAAGATATTGGTCTTGTTTTAGGAGAAGGATTTTTAAAATCGTTAAAAGATAAAAGAGGTATAGAAAGATATGCTGAAGTGATAACTCCTATGGATGAAGCATTATCTTATGTTGTAGTAGATATTTCAGGTAGACCTTTTTTAAATTATGAAGTAAAATTTTTCCCAGAATATAAAAAATCAAGTTTTGATTATAATTTAATATACGAATTTTTGAAATCTTTTGTTAACGAAGCGAAGATAACTTTACATATAAAACTTTTAAAAGGTAAAAATAATCATCATATATGCGAGTCAATATTTAAGAGTTTAGCTCGTGCGTTAAAACAAGCTGTAAGTATAAAAAAATATAAAAATTTGCCTTCTACAAAAGGTATGTTGTGAAATAAATATGTATAATACAAGATGTTGATTTTTTAATAGAATTTTTATATCAATAAAACAATTTTTCAATTTAAATAAAGAAATGAAAAATATAATCAAAAAAATAGAAGTTTTTGATACAACACTGCGTGATGGTGGACAAACTCAAGGAGTAAGTTTTTCTGTCGGAGATAAACTTAAAATAGTAGAACTTTTAGATGATCTTGGGGTTGATTATATTGAAGGTGGTTGGCCTGGTAGTAATCCTAAAGATGTAGAATTTTTTCAAAAAGTTAAAAATTTAAAATTAAAAAATGCTAAAATAGTTGCATTTGGTTCTACAAGAAGAAAAAATATTAAACCACAACAAGATCAAAATTTGCAAGCAATAATTTCTTCTGGTGTGGAAATAGCCTGTATTTTTGGCAAAACATGGAAATTACATGTAGAAAAAGCGTTGCAGACAACTTTAGAAGAAAATCTTAATATGATTTTTGATTCTATAAAATTTCTTAAAGATAACGGTTTAAAAGTAATATACGATCTTGAACATTTTTTTGACGGATATAAGTCGGATAAAGAATATGCTTTAAGATGCTTAGAAACAGCAAATCTTGCAGGTGCAGAATGTTTAGTTTTAGCAGATACTAACGGTGGATGTTTACCTAAAGAGGTTGAAAGCATACTAAAAGAAGTAAAAGAGTTTTTTAATAAAAAAAATATAAATGTAAAACTTGGTATCCATGCACATAACGATTCTGATTGTGCAGTGGCAAATACAATTGTTGCAGTAGAAAACGGTTGTGAACATATTCAAGGTACTATTAACGGTTTAGGAGAAAGATGTGGAAATGCAAATTTATGTTCTGTAATACCTGCATTAATGTTAAAATTAGGCTATAATGTTATTCCTAAAGAAAATTTAAAAAAACTTACAGAAATTTCTTTAAATATTTATGAAATATGTAATATGATACCTAATGAAAGACAGCCTTATGTAGGTTCTTCAGCATTTGCTCACAAAGGTGGTGTACACGCATCTGCTGTTGCTAAAGAAAGTAAATCGTATGAACATATAAATCCGAAGATTGTTGGCAATGAAAGAAAAATTTTAATTTCAGAACTTGCTGGAAAATCAAATTTATTGTTTAAACGGCACGGATTAAAAATAGATTTAAATGAAGAAAGTATAAGCAAAATAATAAAAAAAATAAAACAGAAAGAATATGAAGGATATTCTTATGAAAATTCTGAAGGGTCGTTTATTGTTTTAGCATTGAGGACTTTAGGATTGTATAAACCATTTTTTAAAATTACAGGTTTTAGAGTAATAATAGAATATAAGCCGGATAAAAATGAAATTGTTACAGAAGCAACTTTGAAGTTAGTGGTTAAAAATAAAGAAGAACATGTTGTTGCTGAAGGAGATGGTCCTGTAAACGCGTTAGATAACGCTTTAAGAAAAGCATTATTAAAATATTATCCTGAATTAAAAAATGTAAAGTT
>JBKBRH010000118.1:0-2972 GCA_046292225.1 Endomicrobiia bacterium | reverse complement strand
ATTCTTGTGTAAACCTCTGGTGGTAAAATTTTGATTTTATTTGAAGAAAGATTTGTCATAATTTAAAAATCTTCTTTTAAATGAGTATCTATGAATTGATATATTTGTTTTTTGTCTTCATCTGAAATTTCTATAAACTTAACACCTAAACGATAAGTTTTTTGTATTTCTTTAACCCACACAACTTTTGCTTTTATCAATCCTGTTTTTATATTATGTAAACTTAAAGATAACTCCAACATAGTATCAGGGTCCATCTCTTTAAAAGTTAACAATCCTACATTATAAGGAGAGATATCTAACAAAATACCTGGTAAAACTTGTTGTGTATTATCAATTTTTATCTCCACAGGTAAAGATAAGTGTAAGATATTTAACCTTCTGGTTTCTCTGCGTTCTAATCCTTGTTTTCTTCTATTATTTTTTTCCATTCCAATATTAAATTAAACGCTTCTATTGGTTTTAAATTGTTTATATCAATTTTTTTTATTTCTTCCAATAGCTGTGAAAAATTTTTTTCAACTTCATTTTGTTGTAAAATATCCAACTCTAACTGTTTTGACTTACTATTTAATGCTGATTCTATGCTCACTGCTGCATCTTGTAAATATTTCAATAATATCCAAGACCTTTTTATAACCTGTTGTGGCACACCTGCAAGTTTTGCTACATGTATACCATAAGATTTGTCAGAACAACCTGGCTGTACTTTGTATAAAAAAATTATTTCATCTTTATATTCTTTCACTGCAACATTGTAGTTTTTTACTCCACTATATTTATTTTCAAGTTCTGTAAGTTCAAAATAATGTGTCGCAAACAATGTTTTTGGACAATGTGTTTTACTTTGCCAATTTTGTTTATCTACCAAAAATTCTATTACAGACCATGCTATCGAAATACCATCATAAGTTGAAGTTCCTCTACCTATCTCATCTAAAATTATTAAACTTCTATCAGTTGCATTGTGTAATATGTTTGCTGTTTCCTGCATTTCTACCATAAAAGTTGAAAATCCTTTTGCCAAATAATCTGCTGCACCTATACGAGCAAAAATTCTATCTACAACACCTATCCTTGCATATTCTGCAGGGACAAAACTTCCAATCTGTGCTAAAATTACATTTAAAGCAACTTGTCTTATATATGTTGATTTTCCTGCCATATTAGGCCCTGTTAGAATTATGAGTTTCACTTCATCACCGTCAAGATATACATCGTTAGCAATAAACTTTCCATAAGGCAAAATCTGTTCTATCACTGGATGACGACTTGATTTCAATTCTATCACATATGAATTATCTACTATTGGTTTTGTGTAATTGTTTCTTTTTGCTATCTCTGCAAAATTTGTAAAAACATCTATTAATGCAATTTTATAACTTATATCGTATAATTTAAAAGAAAATTCTACAATCTTTTCTACAACTTGATAAAACAAAAATTCTTCCAATTTTAAAATCCTTTCTTCTGCTGAAAGAATTTTGTCTTCAAACTCTTTCAACTCTTGAGTGATAAACCTTTCTGCATTTTTTAATGTTTGTTTTCTTATATATTCTTTAGGTACTAAATGTAAATTAGATTTTGTAACTTCAATATAATATCCAAAAACAGAAGTGTAACCAACTTTTAAAGATTGTATTTGCGTTTTTTGTCTTTGTTCTTCTTGATATTTTAACAACCATTCTTTAGAAGATGAATAAAATTCTCTAATTTCATCAAGAGAACTGTTATATCCTTTTTTGATTATATTTCCTTTTTTAATATCTATTGGAGCATCAGGATTTATACTTTTGTCTATTAACTCAACTATTTCTGACAAATCCTGAAGTTCAGTAATTTCAGAATAATTTTCAGTATCTAAAATTAAGTTTGGATTTTTTACAACCTGGTTAACTAAATCTCTGATCTCAGGAATAACTATAAGTGATTCTTTTAAAGCTAACAAATCTTTTGGATTAACATTTTTTGTAGTAATTCTGTTTGTAATTCTTTCAATATCGTTAATAGATCTTAATTTTTCTCTAATTTTTTGTCTTATAGAATCTTCATTATAAAAAAGTTCTACTATGCTATGCCTTTTTCTAATTTCTTCAATATCCACTAACGGCTTTAAAAGCCAATTCCTTAACAACCTCGCTCCCAAAGATGTTTGTGTTTTATCTAAAACATAAAGCAGCGTATTTTTCTGTGTCCTGTCATAAAGATTTTCAACAAGTTCTAAATTACGAATACAACTGCTGTCTAAAAACATATAATTTTCTAAAATATAAAATTTTATACTTTTAAGTTTAGGTAGTGTTTTTTTCTGAGTCCTATCTAAATATTCTAACAATCCTCCTATACAAGATAATACTATAGAATTTTTGTTAATATCTAACCTAAATGTTTCTAACGAAAAAATTTTATATACCTGCTTAATTTTTTCTTCTGCTGTAGATGAATCAAAATACCAATCTTCTAAAAATTCTATATGTACATCTTTATATTGTTTTACTAAACTATAAACTTTTTCTTTTTGACTTTCTTTCGCTACAATTTCTGAAGGAGAAATACGAATTATCTCATCTAAAACCTTAGAAAGATTTTTATCCTCAAACTGTGTTATTAGAAAATCACCAGTAGAAATATCTATACTTGCAAGACCTATATAAAAAGTACTTTTTGTCTCTAAAATGTTAATAGAGGTTAAAAAATTGTTTTTCTTAGAATCTAACAAATTTTCTTCAATTACAGTTCCTGGAGTAATAACTCTTACAACTTCACGTTTTACAATACCTTTTGCAACTTTTGGATCTTCAACTTGTTCACAAATAGCAACTTTCATACCATAATTTAAAAGTTTTGCAATATAATTATGCACACTATGAAAAGGAACACCACACATAGGAATATTTTGTCTTTGGGTAAGCACAACACCTAATATAGGCGAAGATTTTATTGCATCTTCACTAAACATTTCATAAAAATCT
>JBKBRH010000117.1:0-2978 GCA_046292225.1 Endomicrobiia bacterium | reverse complement strand
AAGTCACCTTTGGTTGAATAATCGTTGTTGTATTATAAAAATTATCCCTGGCTTGAACTTTAAAATAGTATGTAGTGTTATATATAAGTCCTGAAAATGTCCATGATGACTGAGACACCCAGGAAGTTGTTGTTGTTATGTTTGTCTCAAAATTCGCTGAAGTTGAAATATGAAATCTATATGGCTGAGAATGTAGCCCTGAACCTGTATCAGTTGCATCCGCATAAACCGTAATTGAACTCATATTTACATTCCAGCCAACTATGTTTAATGTTGGACTTGTTTTATCAACACAGAAAAATTTCCAACTATATGTTGAAGAGTTATACTCAAACCAGTTATTATCCCAAACCTTTACATACCAGTAATATGTTGCACTATCAAGAGGATGACTTTCCCACTGGGTTGAACCTGAATTAACTATTCCCGAACCATAATCAGTGCCTGTAAAATTAGAACTTGTTGACAAAACAACCTGAAATTTTGCCTGACTGTTATTGTCATAGTCAAAATAGTTCCACTTAAAGAAAACTGTGTCATCTTCTGGCCATGTCTCATTATACGGTGTTGTAAGTGTAACCAAAGGCAGGTTGTTTATATTCTGTAAAAACCCACTTACTACTTCTGTTGAACCAGATATTTCATAAAATGTTGCAGGCAAAATTAAACAGCTTGTGTTCACATAATCACCACTGGAAACAAAAACTTCTCCACCAGAAGAAATAACATCTATAACTATTTCATAATTACCGCCAGATTTGTAGCTCCAACATAAACCTAAAAATAAAAAAATAAAAATTAAACTTGAAAATTTTGTATTTATTTTTACTTTCATATTTTAAATTCCATTTTTATTTTCTTACCTACGACACTACTTAAAAAACCAATTTAAGGAATAATTTAGACTTTACAACTCTCTCCTAATTAAAGAGTGGCAGGGAGATGTTTATTAACAATCTTTCTCACTTTTTCACTCTCTTACTCTTTAACTTTTTCACCATCACCCACCTACTACCACCTATCACCTATTTCACTTTCTCACTTCTTACTTACTCACTATCACCTACCTACTATTCTCCTACCACCTATTTTTATTTTATTCTTTCAAGTGCTCGCAAAGTTTCTTCCCTATCTGGCATATAATATAATGATTTCTTAAAATACTCTTTAGCTTTGCCTGTTTCTCCCCTGGTATAATAAGATATACCTATCTCATAATATTTTTTAGAAAGAGATTCTTTTAATATATTAATCTGGTCGGTTACAGCTGCATTGTTAGGGTTATACTGTAACGATTTTAAATAATTTTCATACGCTTCTTCAAACCTATTCTGTTGATACAAACGATAACCTTCTTTGTAATATATATCTGACAGTACTATTTTTATCTCCTCTATGTAATCAGTCGATCTCTTAATATATTCTGCGAACTGGTATTTTTCAGCAACTGCTTTTGATTTGTTAAACATATCTAATGCTTTTATATAATCTGATTTTTCATATAATTTCAACGCAGAATTAAATGTATCCTCCATCTCTTTTTCATATTGTTGTTGAAGTTTTGTTAATTCTTCTTGTTTCTTTCTTTCTTCTTCCTCTTGAATTTTTTGTTTACATTTTTGTACATATTCTTGTATATCAAGACGATCTGGTGCTGCTATAGTTATCGCTTCAAAATATTTTAATGCTTTCTCGTATTCGTTTCGATTAAAGAAATTCATTGCTTCTGAATATAAAGTATTTATTTGGGAAGCAGCAAGTTTAGAAAGTTGGGTGTCTATCTCAGTTAAATATCTCTTTGCTTCTTCATTAGAAGAATCTATCTTTAATATTTCCTCAAATTTTTCTTTAGATTTTATTAATTCAGCATTTTTGTAATATTTAACTCCTTGAGACCATAAATTAAGAATCTTTTTAGCATTATGTTGTCTTATTCTTTCCTGGTTAAGTTTTGCAATTTCTTGTTGTACAATTTGTAACCCTTCTTTAGCATCTGAATTCTCTGAATCTAATAACAAAACTTTTTCATAAACAATTTTTGCATTTATATAGTCCTTCTTATCTAAAGAAACTTTTGCTTTTTTTAACAAATTTTTGACATAATTTTCTCTTTCTTCAAGCTGGTGTCGGATTTTTTTATCTATTTTTTCCATTAACAAAACTGCAGGTTTGTAATCATGATGTATCTCAAAAATTTTTTCTAACATATTTTTTGACAAACCATATTCTTTCTGATAATATAACTCATAAGCTCTATTTAAATACTCTTTAATATAATATTCTGAAGCTGTATGTATTGTTGTAAAACCACCTAAAGAAATATCTAATGATAACTGATGTATTAAACCTAAATTTGCAAAAGTTTTAAACTCTTTAAACTGTTTTACTGCATAATTAAACTTTAGATCACCTAAATTTAGACCAAAACCTCCTGTGAAACCATCTGATAAAGAATTATGTGTATATTTGTAGCCACATCTTAAAACTAAAAAATATACTGGATTTATACTTAACCCTAAAGAATATGATATTTCTCCTTTGTTAGGTATATCTATACCTGACGAAATCATTAAATTTTTTAGCTGTGGATAATCTATACCAAAAGATAGATTTAGGCCGCTTGGCAAATTGTTTTGAAGTTTTACAAATTTAACCTGCGAACCTAAATTTTTATACATTACTGATGCTTTTAACCTCTCAATTTTTTCAACTCTTGTGATTTCTCCTATGTTTATAATAGTGCTAAGATCTAAAGATATTGCTTCTGCTGAATATTCTGCTAATTGACTTTTTATAAACTTTAAACTTGTACCTATATAACCATACTCACGATAAACAGGTATTTCTATAGCTATCTGTTTGCCATAAGAAATACAAAATAACATATCATAACTTTTGGGTATAATATATTCTTGAAGATACATATCTACACCTTTAATATCTCCATAATCAAGATAACTCAAAGAAAATCCAAGATT
>JBKBRH010000116.1:0-3009 GCA_046292225.1 Endomicrobiia bacterium | reverse complement strand
TTATTTTTATATTTTTTTTCATCAAAAATCAAGAAAACTATATTTTAGAAGAAAGATAATTTCTAAGTTTAGCTAAGGCTGACTTTTCTATTCTTCTTATATATTCAGCTGAAAGATTAAACATATTAGCAATTTTTCTATAAGAAAGACGTTTTTCAAACTGTCCATTTTTATAACTTTGATGATATCTATGTTTTATAACAGCAGCTTCTCTTTCAGATAAAACTTTTTTAAAAACATCATTTAATGTTTCATAAGTTGAAACTTTTGACAAAATTTCTTCCGGGGTGAGATCTTTGTCTATAACCATTTCTCCTAAAGTTGTTTCTTCATCTTCTAATGGTGTATCTAAAGAAGAAATTTTTGTATAAGCATTTAATACTTGGACAATTTTTTTTGCTTTGCGAAAAGAGATTTTTAATCTATCCATCATATTTTTTAAAGTTGGTGTCTGGCCAAGTTTTTTATAAATCTTTTGCCATTCCCTCACCCATTTTTTAAGAAGTATCAATGTAGGTGTAGGTATCTGTACAATTAACCCAGATTTTTCTTTAACATAATGTTGAATACTATTTTTTATCCAGTATGTGGCATAAATTCTAAAAGAAACATTCTTCGAAAATTTATATCTATTGAGTGCTTTAAGTAAACCAAAAATACCTTCTTCTATTAAATCAGAAAGCTCTATATTAGGATTGTTATATTTGTTATAATAACTTTTTGCTACAGAAATAACTAAATTTAAGTATCCATTTACAATTTGTTCTTTTATTTTAGGATTTTTAGTAGCACGATACTTTCTTAGTAACATTCTAAATTGTTTTTCATTAATTGTCTCTACTGTGTTTAAAATTTTTATATTATCAGATATATTGTTTATCATAAAAATCAAAATTTTATTTTAAAATCTTTGTAACATACCGGAGTAATATATGAAATTTCTATACTATTTATCAACGCTTGAGGATGTTCTTTTTTTATCCTTTCAACAAATCTTTCTAAAACTGCATTATTTGTTGTTTCTGCAACAATTTCTACACTACCATCATAGTTATTTTTTACATATCCTTTGATATTTTCTTCTTCCGCAATATTTTTGACAAACCATCTAAAACCTACACCTTGAACTATTCCTTTCACCAAAATTTTAACAGATACAATTTTTTCAGACATAATTAAATTCTTATAGAAACACCAAAAATAAAATTATAAAAAATTAAATCAGAAATATTCTTTAAATCTACAAAAAATAAATCAAGTCGTATATCCGGAGTAAGCAAAGCACGAACTCCTGTCGCATATAGCTGTTCTGTAGGATTAATATCTAAAATAAACTCTACCCATTTTGTATATTTTGAGATAGAAAAAGAATAAGAAAATTTTTGTTTTTCAGAAAAAGATAGAAAAAAGTTTGTTAGTAAAGATATAGAAAAAAATTCTGGTATTATTTTTTCTATACACAAAAATCCGGATGTTTTATAAACACCTAAAGAAAGATCAAACGGGTCGTTTTTTGTTGAATCAATTATGTGATATTTTACATAAGGAAAAATTAAAGCAATATTTTCATTTATTTTAGAAATCTCCTGTTGTTCTCTTAAATTAAATTTTATGCCAACTTCTGCATTGTTTAAAGCACCATAGTTAATTACTATATCAAACCTGTGTAAACCTAACAACACCTTATTTTTTTTCAAAGTCCAACAGTTTATAGAATAAATTTTTCCACAACTACCATCTAATCTCAACGATTCTGCAAAATATTTGTATCTAAAAATTTCTTTACTATTTAATGGTAAAAAAAATAATGTTAAAGAAAATAATAAAACAAAAAATTTTTTCTTCACAATTTAGTCAAACTTTAATTAATAATTTAATAATTCTATATCCTTTCTTGCTTTTAAAATAATCTTTTTTGCTGTATTGTATAAATCTTTTCTTGAAACTTTTTTATTAATAGCAACTCCTTGTTCAATAGCTTTAATGCCAACTTCTACTGCTATATCTAAATAAACTTCCCACTCCTCCATAGAAGGAACAATATATTCTTCACAAATAGATTTTTTTTGTGCAAATTTTGCAATAGCTTCTGCTGCAGAAATACACATCTCGTCAGTAATCATAGTTGCTTTTACATCTAAAACACCACGAAATACTCCAGGAAAACATAAAGAATTATTAATCTGGTTTGGAAAATCAGACCTTCCTGTAGCAACAATTCTTGCACCTGCTTGTTTTGCTTCATCAGGCCATATTTCAGGTACAGGATTGGCTTGGGCAAAAACAATCGCATCTGAAGACATTTTTTTTATATCTTCTTTTTTTACTACACCAGGCCCTGGTTTTGATGCTGCAATTAAAACATCTGCATTTTTTATTGCTTCTGATAAACCACCTTTTATTCTTTCTCTATTGCCGTTTATACACATATACCATTTTTCTCTATAAGTATCTTTTTGTAATCTTATATCTTCTCTGTCTGGATGCAAAGTTCCTTTAGAATCTATCATTATAATTTTGCCAATATCTGCACCATATTTTGTTAGTAATCTTGCAATAGCCACACTTGCAGCACCTGCGCCTAATATTACAATTTTAACTTCTTTAATTTTTTTGTTTACAATTTTCAATGCATTAATTAATCCTGCAAGAGTTACAGTTGCAGTTCCTTGTTGATCATCATGCCATACAGGAATATCTAATTCTTTTTTTAATCTATCAAGAATATAAAAACATTTTGGTTGTTCAATATCTTCAAGATTAATACCTCCAAATGTTGGCGAAATTATTTTTACTGTTTCTACAATTTTATTTTTATCTTTTGTATTAAGCATTATAGGGAAAGCATCAACTCCACCAAGATATTTAAATATTAAAGCTTTACCTTCCATAACTGGCAATCCTGCATATGGACCTATATCTCCTAAACCTAACACACGGCTACCATCTGAAATTATTGCTACAGAATTCCACTTGTTAGTATAGTCAAAAACTTTGTTTATATCTTTA
>JBKBRH010000115.1:0-3016 GCA_046292225.1 Endomicrobiia bacterium | reverse complement strand
AATGTAGAAGAGATTTGTGTTTTAAACAATATTCATCCTCTGTATAAATTTAAAAAAAATGAATATGTTTTTATACCAGAAAAATATATAAGATTTAAAGATTTTATGTTACCTTTGTTTAACACAAAAGTTACATCTAATTTTGGTTTAAGACATCATCCTATTTTTGGGATATTGAAATATCACGAAGGGATAGATTTGAAACAAAGATATGGTGCTGCAGTAAGAGCTGCATGTGATGGTAGAGTAATTTTTGCAGGTTGGGCTGAAGGGTATGGAAATCTTATAATTTTAAAACACAATAAAGGATATACAACTTACTATGGTCATCTATCAAAAATAAGAGTTAAAAAAGGACAGTGGGTTTATAAAGGACAAGTGATTGGTAATGTAGGTACTACTGGTTGGACAACAGGCCCTCATTTACATTTTGAAGTTAGAAAAAATGGTGTACCAATAAATCCTAAAAAAGTTTTGTTTTAGAAAAATTAATTTTATAGGAGGAAAATGAATTTATGAAAGAAGGAATACATCCAAAATATGTAGATTGTACAGTAACTTGTGCTTGTGGATATACTTTTAAGACAAAATCTACAAAACCAGAAATAAAACTTGAGATTTGTGGCAATTGTCATCCATTTTTTACTGGGAAACAGAAATTTGTAGATACTGCAGGAAGAGTAGAAAAATTTGTTAAAAAATATGGAGAAAAATTTGCTCCTACCACAAGGACAAAGAAAGTTAAAAAAACAAAAACAGAAAAAATTAAAAAAACAACAGAAAAAATTTTGTCTACAAAAACTGTTAAAAGAAAGAAAAAATAATTATGTTACAAGAAGGTGTAATAAAGAGTTGTTTATTACTTGTAGAACAAAAAAAACTTTTGGAAAAAAAAATGGCAGATTCTCAAATTGTTAATAATCCTGTTGAATATAAAAATCTTGTTATAGAATACAACCGTGTTAGCGAAATAGTTAATATTTATGAACAAATAAATATTGTCCAAAAAAAAATAGAAGAATTAGAAACTGAAAAAATATCTTCAACAGATGAAGAATATAAATTTTTAATAGAAGAAGAAATTGAAAAGTTACAGAAAGAATTTGGTGAATTAGAAAAAAAATTGTTAGAACTACTTTTACCAACCTCTGAAGATGAAACTAAAAACATAATTCTTGAAATTCGTGCAGGTACTGGTGGTGAAGAAGCAGCATTGTTTGCTTATGATTTGTTTAGGATGTATTCTAAATATTGTGCAAGAAAGGGATGGAATTTAGAAATAATGGATATAAACCAAACAGGACTTAAAGGTATAAAAGAAGTGATTTGCTATGTTTATGGGAAAAATGTTTACAGATATATGCAATATGAAAGTGGGGTACACAGAGTTCAACGCGTACCTGAGACAGAAGCCTCAGGAAGAATACATACTTCTGCAGCAACAGTTGCTGTTTTACCCGAAGCAGAAGAAGTTGATGTAGAAATAAAGCCGGAAGATTTAGAGATAACAACTTTTCGTGCGTCAGGTCATGGAGGTCAACATTTGCAAAAAACAGATTCTGCAGTAAGAATTAAACATAAACCTACAGGCATTATTGTCCAATGCCAAGATGAACGTTCGCAGATTAAAAACCGTGAACGTGCAATGAAAATTTTAAGAGCAAAATTGTACGATATGAAACTACAACAACAACAACAGCAGTTGGCAAAACTAAGAAAGTCTCAAGTAAAGTCTGGTGATAGGTCAGAAAAAATTAGAACTTACAACTTTCCACAAAATCGTGTCACAGACCACAGGATAAATTTAACTGTTTATAATCTTTCTGAAGTTTTAGATGGTGAATTAGATGAAATTATAAATTCTCTAATACAGGCAGATTTGCAGGAAAAAATTAAACTTTTGTATTCAAAATAAAAGATGTTTTGTTTAAAAGAAATTTATAGCAGTATATATAAAAAATTTAAAGAAAGAAATTTTTCTTCTCCACAAATAGAAACTGAATTAATATTAACCAAATCGTTGAATCTTACTAAAGAGCAAATATACACATATCCACAGATTTTACTTTCAAAAAAACAAATAGATTGTATAAATAGAAATTTGTTATATAGATTAAATCATAAACCTATAGCTTACATTTTTAAAAATAAAGAATTTTTTGGGTTAAATTTTTATGTAGACGAAAATGTTTTAATTCCAAGACAAGAAACAGAATTTTTAGTAGAGGAAGCGATAAAGTTAATAAAAACAAAAAAATTATATAGTGTTGCAGATATAGGTACTGGGAGTGGAAATATTATAATAAGTGTGATAAAAAATCTTGATGTGGACTTTGAAAAATATAAGTTTTATGCTACAGATATTTCTGAGAAAGTATTGGATATAGCAAAAAAGAATGCCAGATATCATAATGTAGAGACAAAAATAAAGTTTTTGTTAACAGATAAGCTTAAATATTTTGTAGATAATAGATTAAAGTTGGACATAATTTTATCAAATCCGCCGTATGTTTCTGAAAAAGAATATAAAGATTTGCAGAAAGAAATTTATTATGAACCCAAATTAGCTTTAGTTTCTTCTACAGGTTTAGAATTTTATGAACATTTTGCTTTTTATGGGAAAAAAGTTTTAGCTTATAACGGATATTTTGTTTTCGAAATTAATTCCAATTTGTTAAATGAAATTATTTTTTTGTTTGAAAAAAATAAATATAAAGTTATAAAAGTTGTAAATGATTACCAAAATTTACCACGAGTAATTGTAATAAAAAATAATTATGGAAAAATATATAATAGAAGGTGGGATAAAACTTAAAGGTAAGGTAGAAATTTCTGGTTCAAAGAATTCTGCTTTACCGATAATGATAGCATCGCTATTGACTGAAAATAAAGTTGTTCTTCATAATGTTCCTAAATTGAAAGATATTTTTAATACAATTGATATTATAGAATTTTTAGGTAAAAAAGTTTATTGGAAAGATAAATCTACAGTTGTTATTGTCCAACATAACAAACC
>JBKBRH010000114.1:0-3090 GCA_046292225.1 Endomicrobiia bacterium | reverse complement strand
GTAGGAGTGCTTGTTGGAATATTTTTATGGGGTAAAAATTTTAACATAATGAGTTTTGTAGGTTTACTTTTACTTGTAGGTATTGTTGTAAACAACGCTATTGTTTTAGTTGATTATATTAAACTTTTAAGGTCTAAAGGGTTAGATTTGATAAACGCTGTAAAAGAAGCTTGTAAAACAAGATTAAAACCGATTTTAATGACAGCGGTAACTACTATTTTAGGTACACTTCCTATGGCTGTAAGAACAGGTAGTGGTGCGGAATATTTTTCTTCAATGGGTGTATCAATTGTTTCAGGACTTGTTTTTTCTACTTTGATAACATTAATATTTGTTCCTACGCTTTATACTCTCATACATTCAAAGATTAAAACTGACTAATAATATGATAAAAGTTATTTCAGGCGAGTTTAAAGGAAGATTACTTAAAGTACCAAAAAATATAAGACCTATCTTAGCACAAATAAAAAAATCTTTATTTGATATTTTAACTCCGTATTTAAAAGACAGTTTATTTTTAGACCTTTATGCAGGCAGTGGTGCTTGTGGTATTGAGGCGTTATCTCGTGGGGCTAAATTTTGTGTTTTTGTAGAAAAAGAAAAGAATTCTTTAAAAATTTTGTCAGAAAATGTTGTTAATTTGAAATGTCAAGATAGATGTTATATTATTAAATCAGATGTTTTAAAAGATTTAATATGGATTGAAAAAACTAAGAGGGTTTTAAAAGAAAAATTTAACAGGGAAGATTTTGATATAATTTTTATAGGAGCACCATATATAGAAAAGAAAAGTTTTGATAATGAAAAAAAGTATTTTTTAACAAATATGTCTACACCTACAATAGATCTTATTTCAAATAGTAAAATTTTGGATTTAAAAGGAATTTTGGTTGTGCAACATAGTAAGAAAGAAAATATAACTACTAAAAAATTTTTTATGTTTAGGCAAGAGATGTATGGTGAAACAATAGTTTCATTTTTTAAGTATTAATAATTTAAATTTACTCTAATCTTTAATAAATATTTTTTTCTTTTCAATTATTGACAAACCAATTTTTTTGTTGTAGATAAAAACACAAAATAATTAAAAATTCATTTTTAAAGATTTTTATTTTTTGGTTGAATTTATAATAAATTTTTTATTAAAAAGGAGAAAAATTAATGAAAATATCTAATACAATTGCAAAATTGACAAAATTTAATTATAGTATAGAAAGAAAATGGTATTTGATAGATGCAGAAGGCAAACCTTTAGGTAGGTTAGCATCAAAAATTGCAAAAATTTTGATAGGTAAACATAAAGTGATTTATTCTCCTGATAAAGATTGTGGAGATTTTGTGGTAGTAAAAAATGCAGGCAAGATTGTGTTGACAGGTAAAAAGTTGAAACAAAAAATTTATTTTCGTCATACAGGATATCTTGGACATTATAAAGAAATTAGTTATGAGAAACTTTTACCACAGAAAGCAGATTTTGTCCTTCGTGAAGCAGTAAAAGGTATGTTGCCTAAAAATAAATTAAGGGCAAAAATGATTAAAAGATTAAAAGTTTATAATGATGATAAAATTAATCTTAAACAAAATTTTGTTGAATTAAAAATATAGTATACAAGGAGGATTTTAAAAATGCAAAATGTCAGTGTTATACAGGCAATAGGTAGAAGAAAAACTTCTACTGCAGTGGCTGTTTTGAAAGATAAAATACAGAATATTATAGTAAATGGTAGACCAATTGAGGAATATTTTGGTAATAATATTTTGCAGAAACAGACTGCTATATCACCCCTTGTTGTAACAAATTTAAAAAATAAGATTGGATTTGAGATAAAAGTTGAAGGTGGTGGTATTACAGGACAAGCAGGTGCTATAAAACTTGCCATTGCAAGAGCATTGGTTGAATATAACCCGGAATTAAAATCAATATTAAAAAAACACGGTATGTTGAAACGTGACCCACGTATGGTTGAAAGGAAAAAATCTGGTAAACCAAAAGCAAGAAAGAGTTTCCAATGGACAAAAAGATAATGGTTTATTTAACAATATTGTATACAGAATCATAAATACTGGGGGAGACTAATGAAAAGGAAAAGTTTAGTTGAAAAAATTGCATCTCTTACGCAACAAAAACCGCTTATAGTACAAAAAATTCTTCGCGAATTTGTAAAAGTTGTTGCTGAATTGTTAAAAAATGGTGAAACAATTTCTATTTCTGGTTTAGGACAGTTTAAGGCAAAAATTACAAAACCTAAAATAGGAAGAAATCCTAAAACAGGACAAGAAGTCCCTATCCCTCAAAGAAAAAAAGTTTCATTTCGTCCTACAGATTGGATAAGAAAATATATTAATAGTTGATTTAATAATTTTTAAAAAATATTGGTTAGAAAGGTTATTGTTATCACAAAATTAATCTGAGATGAAAAAAATTTTACCTTCTAAAAAACTTGAGCAACTTCCTGTATACCTTTTCTCAAGAATAAATAAACTTAAACTTGAAGCATATAAAAAAAATCTTGATGTAATAGATTTGTCAATGGGTAATCCTGACCTTCCACCAGATAAAGAAATTATTGAAAGGTTATGTGATACTGTAAGGAATCATCCAAGGACACATAGATATCCTCAGGCTAAAGGTATGCCTAAGTTTAGAGCCACTATTTCTGAATGGTTTTTTAAACGTTTTGGAGTGAAACTTGATCCTGAAAAAGAAGTTTTAGCATTAGTTGGTTCTAAAGAAGGTGTTGCACATTTATGTATGGCATTTTTAAATGAAGGTGATTATACTTTAGTGCCAAATCCTTCTTATCCTGTATACTATAACGCCACAATACTTGCTGGTGGAAAACCTTATTTTTTTAATATAGAAGAAAAGGATAAATATATACCTGATTTTGGTAAAATACCACAAAAGATTGTTAATAAATCTAAGATAATTTTTTTAAATTATCCAAACAATCCTACAACTGCAGTAGTTGAAGATGAAAAATTTTTTAAAGAAGCAATAAGGTTTGCAAAAAAAAATAATTTGATTTTATGTTATGACAACGCATATTCTGAGATAACATTTGACGGATATGTTGCGCCGTCAATTTT
>JBKBRH010000113.1:0-3093 GCA_046292225.1 Endomicrobiia bacterium | reverse complement strand
GGTAGGTGATGGTGGAGAGTAAAAGAGGGAAAAAGTGAGAAAGTGAAAAAAACACGAGATTTTGGTATGAAAAATTGTTGTGTTGTTTGGAGGTAAAGGTCACATTTATCATTTTTTTAATTTTACCGTCAATAAAACATAAATAATTCATAAAGAAATTTAACACAACTCAAAATAAAAAGGGGGTGATAAAAAATATGAAAAAAATAAAAAGTATAGTAGTTGTTTTATATGTTAGTTTTTTGTTATTTTTTGGTTGTGCTACAACACCAAAAGTTTCTCGTATAGATGTAGATGAACAAGTAGATTTAAGTGGCGAATGGAATGACACTGATTCGCAACTTGTTTCAGCAGAAATGATAAAAGATGCGTTGTCTCGTGCTTGGATTGACGAATTTGTTTCTTCAAAAGGACAAAAACCAAGAGTTATCGTAGGAACTGTAAAAAATCGCTCTCATGAACATATAAATACACAAACTTTTGTTAAAGATCTTGAAAGAGAACTTATAAATTCAGGAAGAGTTGTATTTGTAGCATCTAAAGAAGAAAGACAAGAAATAAGAGAAGAAAAACTTGATCAGATGATGCATGCTTCTTATCTTACAAGAAAACAACTTGGTGAAGAATGGGGTGCAGATTTTATTCTTCAGGGACAGATAAATACTATACTTGATGAAGCAGGAAATAAAAAATTAAAATATTATCAGGTAGAGTTAGAACTTGTCAATATTTTAACAAATGAAAAAGTTTGGATTGGACAAAAAAAGATTAAAAAACTTGTCCAGAGGCCCAAAACAAGGTTTTAGTTTCTAACAATCTTAAACTTTTTAATCTTTAGATGAGGATATTATCTTTTTTATTTTTTATAATTTATCTTTTCAGTTGTGCTACACATTTTACATACTATTCTTCTTTAAAAAATTTGCTTTCTAGTGAAGATTATATAAAAGCAGAATCAATAATAGAAAATAACAAGTTTAAAGAATATGGTGAGAAAAATGCTTTACTTTATTGGTTGGATAAAGCAATAACTCTACATTATGCTGGGAAATATCAAGAGTCAATATTATGTTTTGATAAAGCTGAAAAACTTGCAGAAGAACTTTATACTAAAAGTATTACTGAAGAGGCTTCTTCTTTCCTTATTTCTGATAATGTGCGTTCTTATCAAGGTGAAGATTTTGAAAAAATTTTTATAAATGTTTTTCAGGCATTGAATTATCTTTTTTTAGGCAAATATGAAGAAGCACTTGTTGAAGCAAGAAAAGTTGACCACAAACTTAAAACATTACAGGTAAATTATAATAATAAAAATGTTTATAAAGAAGATGCGTTTATGAGATATTTAACAGGTCTTTTGTATGAAAGTCAGGGAGAGTTAAACGATGCTTTTGTATCATATAGAAAAGCAATAAATGAATATTTAACAAATTATAAAATATACAATTTTGCAATACCACAAGATTTGATATTCAGATCTTTAAAAATAGCAAAAAGTTTAGGATTCAAAGAAGAATTTGAAGAAATAGCTAAAAAAAATAAGTTAAATATTTCCTTAAAAGATATAAATTCTACTACTGATGATAAAGCAGAAGTTATAATATTTCATTATAATGGATTTGCTCCTTATAAGATTGATCATTATATAGAAGTTTCTTTTGGTGAAGGATGGGGTTATGTTGGTAGTATTGAAGTGTCAAATGATGAACAAAAGGATTTACAAAAAGCAAGACAGATTGCACGAAGTATTGCTTCTGAAGAACAGTTTTTAGTAGCATTTCCTAAGTTTGTCCCTGAACAAAATAGAATTAGTTATGCTGTGGTAGAATTTTATGATATCAGGGGCAATGTTTTTTTAACACAAAAAACTTTCATTGCTGAAAATATAGAAACAATAGCTATTCAAAATTTAGAAGATAGAATTGCAAAAATTAGGATGAAATCAATAGCAAGAGCTGCTATAAAATATGCTTTATCAAGAGAAATTACTCATAAACTTACAAAAGATTCTGACGAATTATCAAAATGGTTAGTAAAGAAAGCTTTACAGGTAACTTCTGCTGCTGTAGAACAGGCAGATAAACGTTCTTGGCGAACCTTACCTAAAGAAATAAATCTTTGTATAGCAAGTTTGCCAGAAGATGAATATAATGTGAAAATAAAATTTTATGACAAATCTGGTATTTTAATACAGGAAAAATCTTTAGGTAAAATAAAAACCAAAAAAGGTAAAAAAACATTTCTTGCAGTAAGAACTTACATTTAATTTCTATGTTTATAAAATACTTCAATCTTTTATTTATAGTCATTTTTTTGTTTAGCTGTAGTACTAAAAAAATTCCTATCTGGGTAAAAGAGTTTGGTAGTAAAAATTTTTCTAAGGATGGTATTGAAGGGATTGGTTTTGTAAAGTTTGACAAAAAAGATACTTCTACTTTGGCCAAAGCAAGAGAATCAGCGTATAACGAAGCAATAAAAAATCTTGCTATAAAACTTAAAACACACATAAAAGGTAGTGTAGAACATAAAATGCAAGATAAAATTTCTTTACTAAAAAATAAATATTATCAGCAAACAGAAGACCAAATAGAAACTTTAACAAATTTGATTTTTGATACAGTATTGGGAAGAAAATATTTTGAAGAATATATAGACAGAAAAAATTCTTTATATTGGGTTTATGTATGGACCACAAAGATAGAATTACAAAAGTCTATTGAAGAAGAACTTGAGAAACAAGAAAAACAAAATAGTGTCATTATGAAATTATGTTTGGAAAAATTAAAAAATTTAGAAGAAAAAATTTTTTCTGGCAATTTAGTTTTTGTAATAAGTGAGTTAGAAAAAATTTTATCACAACTTGAAGAAATAAAAGGTATTTATTTTTGGGGACAAGTTGATAATCTATCGTTAAAATTTGAAATTGAAAAAATTTTGAATACAATTTTTTCATCAATAAATCTTTTTAGTTTAAAGGATATAAGTAAGACAGAACTTATAATAAATCAAGATTTAGATTTAGAGTTAGAAGTTAAAATGGAACTAATATATAAAGACAAAAAAATACCTGTGGTTAATTTTCCTTTAAGTTGT
>JBKBRH010000112.1:0-3155 GCA_046292225.1 Endomicrobiia bacterium | reverse complement strand
GTTCTTTGTATTCAACTTCAATATCAGCAAGCGCAGTTTTACATCTTGGACACCAATTAACAATACGTTCACCTCTGTAAATATATCCTTCATCAAAAAGTTTTTTAAACGCTTTAAATACTGCTTTGGAACAAATTTCGTCCATTGTAAATCTTGTTCTTTCCCAATCACATAAACAACCAATATTTTTAAGTTGATTAAGGATTGTATCACCAGTTTCTTTTCTCCATTGCCACATAAATTCTAAAAATTTTTCTCTACCTAAAGAATGTTTTGTTTTTCCTTCTTTAAGCAAAATTCGTTCAACTACATTTTGTGTAGCAATACCTCCGTGATCTGTTCCTGGGATCCATAAAGTATTAAAATTTTTCATCTTTGCAACTCGTATTATAAGATCTTGCAGCGTATTATTTAACGCATGGCCCATATGTAGTGCACCGGTTATATTTGGTGGAGGGATTACTATAACAAAAGGTTTTTTTGTTGTATCAATTTCGCTATGGTAAAGTTTTTTTTCTAACCAAAATTGTAAAATTTTAGGTTCAGTTTCTTTAGGGTTGTATACTTTTGGAAATTCGTTGTTCATAATAAAAACTCCAAAAATAAAAATTTATACAAAAAAACCTCTCCCACAACGAATATTTGCTTAGTTGTAGTGATAAAAATTATTTTTTTCAATACATTGAACATTGAACACTGAAACATTGAACACTGAACATTGAACACTGAAACATTGAACACTGAACATTGAACATTGAACACTAAAACATTTTTTAAATTGTAGTAATAACATTTATTTTTTTCAATCTTTGTAGACGATTTGTTGATAAAAAGTGTTGCTTTATATTTTGAGATAAAAAATTCGTTTTTAAATAGCCAACTTGATAGTAGACAATAGTAAAAAATCTACTCTTTTTTTTAAGTTTTTATATTTTTTATGATTTCAAATTTTGCAACAATTAAAATCAAGTTAGCATTTTAAGAGTTATATAATTTTATAAAAAAACATTATTATATTAAACTACTACTAATTCTTTTTGTTTTGTTCAAGTTGAAGAGTTATTGTTGGTATATCACACACACTCGAAGGACCAAAATATTGTATAGGACCTGGGAATGAATAACTTTCAGTCAGAGCCCAGGTGTCTCTGTGTTTTTGTAAAAATTTAAATGGTTCGCCATTGAGATCTACTAACGCTTTTTTAATCACAGGTTTTTCTTTACCTTTTCTTCGTTCAATATTCATCATCATAGTAAGAGGCACACCACAACATTCCCAGTCTGTAGGTTTTTTTAGAAGTTTTTGTACAGAAGCCATATAACCACTAAGACCATTTAATACAAGCACTGCTGCGGTATATCCTAAAGCATACCCGTAGTTAGCATCAAAATTTGACGGGTCGCAACATCTACCTTCGTAACCAAAAAAGTGTGATAAGAAAGAAACTTTTCCTTCAAACTTACCTTGTTTTTTTAATTCAGATAATTTTTTCTTCACCATATCAATTAGAAGTTTTTCTGTTTCTATTAAAGAAACCTGAACATTTCCATGAGGATCTCTGTCAAGTAATAATTGTGATGAAATATTTTCAGGCAAAGATTTCATTAAAGATACAAGGTTTTCTGGAAGTTTTGTATATACAAAACTTTTCTTTTCTTCAACACTAGAGATAGAGTTTATCTGTTGTTCATTTTCTGCTAACAAATCATTAAGTTTAGAAATTAACTCTTTTATTTCAGGGATAAATTCAATTAATCCTTCCGGTACCAATACAATACCAAAATTTTTGTTTTGTTGCGCACGTTTGATAATAACATCTACGATTTGATCAACAATTTGTGAAAGAGTAAGTTTTTTAACAAAAATTTCTTCTCCTATGAGAACAATATTAGGATGTGTTTTTAATGCTACTTCTAAAGCGATATGTGAAGCACTTCGTCCCATAAGACGGATAAAATGCCAATATTTTCTTGACGAACAAGCATCTTTTGCAATATTTCCTACAAGTTCTGAATATAACTTTGTTGCAGTATCAAACCCGAATGAAGTTTCAATCTGCGAATTTTTTAGGTCGCCATCAATAGTTTTTGGTACACCGATCACACTTATATTAAGATTTTCTTTTTTAAAATATTCAGCAAGAAGTGCTGCGTTAGTGTTAGAATCGTCTCCTCCAATTATAACTAATCCAGAAATACTATTTTCAGTAAGTGTTTTTTTAACTTGTTCAAATTGTTGTTGTGTTTCAATTTTTGTCCTTCCGGTACCTATCATATCAAACCCGCCAGTATTTCTGTAAGAATCAACCATAGAAGGTGTTATTTCTATAAACTTGTTTTCAATAATTCCTGAAGGACCATCTAAAAATCCGATAAGTTTATTTTTTGGATTAGTTTTCTTTAACGCGTCAAAAAGTCCAGCGATAACATTATGTCCTCCGGAAGCAGGTCCACCAGAAAAAACTACGCCTACTTTAATTGTTTTTTTTGTAACTTCAGAATTTTTCTTTTTTAAAAATTTTGCAACAGGCATACCATATGTATTTAGAAAAATTTTTTTAAGAATTTCTTTATCAGAAACACTTTCAGTCGGTTGACCAAATTTTACTACTATTGATTTACATCCATTTTTAAGAATTGATGGAAGGACAGGTTTAAAATTTTTTCTTACAAGTTGTAGTTGGGAAAGGTTTTGTTTAGCCATAATTTTTTTCCTCCTTTTTGGCTAAATTTATGAAAACACTTATTTTGTAATGCATCTAAATTTATAAAAAGTGGAAGATTGATTTTATTATAACAAAAATTTTTGCAAAAATAAATAATTTGGGAAAAAATTTTGTTATAACTTTATATTGATTTTTGTTTTTAAAAATAGTATAAATTTTTATTAAGTTTAATATAGAAAAAATCTTAATTTTTGTTAACTTTTGATGATCTTTGAAATAAGAATATAATATAGGTGATAGGGGATAGCAGGTAGGTGATAGGGGGAAATAGTGAAAAAGTGAAAGAGTGAGAAAGTGAAAAAGTAATGTCATCCTGAGCCAAAGCCCTGAGCGTAGCGAAGGGGCAGCGAATGGGCAGCGAAGTAATGTCATCCTGAACAGAGTGAAGGATCTGGTCTTTAAATTCTTCGGCTTCGGGATTCTTTGCCT
>JBKBRH010000111.1:0-3215 GCA_046292225.1 Endomicrobiia bacterium | reverse complement strand
GGTATGTATAAAAAAATTTTTTTGTTAAAACTTTTTTAAAAATTTTTTTGTAGTTTTTTAAAATTTTTTGACATTTTTCGACGAGAAATTTTGAAAATGTTCAATTTTTGAACAATTGAAATTTTTGTTAAAAAAATTTTTTGGGATTTATTTATTAATTGTTGCTATAAAAATGATTTTAAAATAGTTTTATGAAAATAATTGCAGATTTACATATTCATTCAAAATATTCTCGTGCTACTTCTAAAGATATGAACATTGCTGATATTGTTTCTTGGGCGAAACTTAAAGGTATAAATTTGTTAGGCAGTGGAGATTTTACACATCCTGGATGGTTTTCTGAACTTAAGAAATATTTAAAACAAATTTCAGATTTTACATACGAATATAACGAAGTTAAGTTTGTACTTACAACAGAGGTAAGCAACATTTTTTACCGCAACGGAAAAAGTTATCGTGTTCATAATATAGTATTTTTGCCAGATTTTGAGTCAGTAGAAAAGTTTAATAATATTTTACAAAACTATGGTGATTTAGTTTCTGATGGAAGGCCGATAGTTTCGTTAGATTGTATTAATTTGGTTGAGATTGTTAATGATATTACAGAAAATTCTTTAGTAGTACCGGCACATGCATGGACTCCACATTTTTCTGTTTTTGGGTCAAATAGTGGATTTGATACACTTGAAGAATGTTTTGGTAAATATATAGGTTATATAAGAAGTATTGAGACAGGACTTTCTTCTGATCCAAAGATGAACTGGCGTGTTTCAAAGTTAGATAAAATAACTTTGATTTCGAATTCTGATGCGCATTCACCACAAAATTTAGGTCGCGAAGCAAATGTTTTTGAAATAGAAGATAGTTGTAAAGATTTATACACTGAAGTTGTAAAAATAATAAAAAATAAAGATAAAAAAAGGTTTTTGTATACGATAGAATTTTATCCTGAAGAAGGAAAATATCATTATGACGGGCATAGAATTTGTAATGTTTGTTTATCTCCTAAAGAAACAAAAAAATATAAAAATATCTGTCCAGTATGTGGTAAAAGATTAACCATAGGTGTGATGAACCGTGTAGAATCTCTTGCTGACAGAGAAGAAAATTTTGTACCTGAAAATTCTATACCTTACAAAAATGTTATCCCTCTTATGGAAATTATAGCAGAAGCGTTGTCAACAGGTAAAGCAACACAGAAGACTTTAAACGAATATAATTTTATAACTACCCAGGTGGGAACAGAATTTGATGTTTTGTTAGAGTTTTCTGAAGAAGAATTAAAGAAAAAAATTAATCCAAAGGTTGTTGAAGGAATTATAAAAGCAAGAAACGCTGAAGTAGAAATTTTTCCTGGTTATGATGGCGAGTATGGGAAAATAAATATTTGTTGGGATAAAAAATATCAAGAAGTTATAAAACAAGAAAATAAACAATTAGAATTATTTTAATTTTTACCAACGAGGTATAAAGTTATGATAAAAGTAAAAATAGCAGATCTTATGTTTGACGAAGTTTCACAGATGGGAATAGTTTTGTTAGAAGAAGAAACTCAGCAAATACAACAAGTTCAAAAAAAAGTTTTACCAATATGGATAGGAATGTTTGAAGCACAAGCAATTTTGTTTAAACTACAAAATCTTTTTTTTCCAAGACCGTTAACTCATGATTTGTTAAAAAATATTATAGAAACATTAAAATTTTCTGTTGAATATGTAGTGATTACTAAAATAGAGAGTAACACTTTTTTTGCTGAAATACATATAAAGAAAGATAATGAAAAATTTGTCATAGACAGCAGACCCTCAGATGCGTTAGCTTTAGCAGTGCGAGCAGATGCAGAGATATATGTTAATGAGGAAGTTATTATACAAGCAGGTGTGGATAAAGAAGAGTTTATAAAAGAACAAAAAGATAAGTTGTTAAAACAACTATTAGAATTTGTAGATGAAGAAGATGATAAGTTAAAACATTAAAAAATTTTTATGAAAAATTTTCATATTCAATGGCATATTACTGAAATTTGTAATTTCAAGTGTTTGCATTGTTATAAAGAACCGTATAGAAAAGAGCTATATTTTGAAGAATTAAAAATTATAGCTGATAGGTTAAATGAATTCATAAATACTAATAGATATACTCTTACTATTTCTTTCACTGGTGGGGAACCGTTTTTAAAACCTGAAGTTTATGATATAGCAGAATATGTAGACAAATTTTCTTCAACAACTAAAATTAATTTTATCACAAATGGTAGTATAATACCTGATATTTTCAGGTTAAAAAATTTATCTAAGTTAGGCATTATATATGTTTCTTTAGAAAGTATAGATGAAAAAATAAATGATAAAATTCGTGGTAAAGGAAGTTTTAATATTGTGTTTAATAATTTATATAGATTATCTAATAACTTTACTGTTGGTATAATGACAACTTTGATGAATACAAATATTGAAGATTTAACAGAGAACTTAGATTTTTTTGTTGAAAAATTGTTTTTATTAGGAATAAAAGAAATTATTTTTGAAAGATTTATACCTGTAGGTGAAGCAAAGAAGTTAAAAAATGAAGTTGTAGATCTAAAAAAAATATTGAGATTTTATTCTAAATTAGCAGAAACATTTTGTGTTGATTTTGATGAATTAAAAAAATATCCTGCTATAAAATTAGTAAATAAAGAAAGAATTTTTAAATTTAACAATTTAGAAGTTTATGCTGCAAAATGTATTTTTGCTGAAGATGGTTTTGCAATATTGTGTGATGGCGGTGTTTATCCTTGTAGAAGGTTTGATTTTGAGATCGGAAATTTTTTAAATGAAAAAAATTTTTATTTCAACATTGATAAGTTAAATTTGTTAAAATCAAAATTTATAAAAAATGATGAGATTTTTTGTTGTTATGCAACAGAAAAAAGTTTAGAAAATTAAATTTTGATAAAGAAATTTTATAAAGATTAAAAGAAAGGAGAAAAAATTTATGTATAACTTAGATTTGATGAAATCACTTGCAATAAAAAATGAGAAAAAAATAGTTTTTTTAGTGATAGACGGGCTTGGTGGTGCTACACATCCTCAATATGGGAAAACAGAATTAGAGGTTGCTTTGCATCCAAATCTTGATAAAATTGCAAAAGAATCGTTATGTGGTTTAGCAATACCTGTAGATTATGGTATCACACCTGGTAGCGGGCCAGGACATTTAGCATTGTTTGGTTA
>JBKBRH010000110.1:0-3235 GCA_046292225.1 Endomicrobiia bacterium | reverse complement strand
GTTATTAAACAAATTAATGGAGAATATGAATGTAAAGATCCAAAATTGAGAATTTTAAGAAGTGAAGTCAGGAATTTGTTAACAAATTTTTGTTCTCACAAATTTGTTTGGGTACCACGGGAAAATAATCTTGCAGGATAACTTTTTGTTTTTATGTTGAAATCGGAGTATATTAAAAAACTTTTATTTATTATAACTATTTCTTTTATTGCTATTTTTCACAGGTTGAACCAGTCCACCTTAGGTTTTGACGACACTTTCTATTCTCAACGTGCAAAAGAAATGATCCACAAGTCCGACTGGTTTTTTGTAAACCCCACATATGCAGGGAAAATTTATTTTGATAACAAACCGCCAATGTTATACTGGTTTTTAGGATTATGTGGTAAAACTTTCGGGTTTAAAAACTGGTCTATGAGATTAATTCCTGCAATTTTTGGATTTTTTTTAGTTTTGTTTTTTTATTATAACAAAATTGTTTTCAGATATAAACTTAGGGTTTCTTTCAGCATTTGTTTTAAATTTTACTCAACAGTTTCTATACTATTCAAGATCTGCTACACCTGAAAGTATGTTTAGTTGTTTTTTCTGGTTAGGTTTAATTTTATTATTTTATGCTGTTGAAGAAGACAAATTTTTGTATTATTTTGTTAGTGGTATTTTTATAGGTTTAGCTTTGGTGACAAGACAGTTGTTTGGGTTTGTAATATTTTTGGTTTTTTTAACATATTATTTTATGGAGTATAAAAATATTGAAATATTTAAAAACAAAAAATTTTACATAACTATTGTAGCGAGTTTATTAGTTTCTTTTCCTTGGCATTTCGTAATGGTATTAAAATATGGTAAAGAATTTATAAGTTCATATTTTGGGATTTTTGGAGTTTATATATTTAAGAAAAGTACAGACTAGTATGAATATTTAAGAAAAATTTTAGAAAATTACTGGCCATGGCTACCTTTTATGGTTGTAGGTGTTATAACTGTTTTTAAAAAATTGAAACATGGTATGTATAATACAAAAATCAAAAAAGTGTGGAGATTGTTTTTATGTACTTTTATAGTGTATATTTTAGTTATCCATATCCCAAAGTGGAAAGCAGTACAGTATCTTGTGCCACTATATTTTGTCTTTGCAATTTTTTCTGCATATGGGATAATTATTATAGATAAAAATGGAGTCTTAAGAAAATTTTTTGCTTATATAAGTTGTGGGATTATAGTTTTATGGTTAGTTTTTCCAATCATTCCTTCTACTCTTGACAGTAACGAATTTAAAGAATTATCAAAATTGTTTGAAGAAATTAAAAAAGTTGAAAATGAGATAATAACTTTAAACAACCAAGAGTTTTGGCATTTTAGTAATGGATTGTTATTTTATCTTGATAAAAAAGTTGTCGCGTTAGAAGAGAAAGATTTTGTGAATTCTTTAACATCTGGTCCTAAAAAACATTTTGTTTTAAAAAAGGAAGATTTTAATAAATTGGTTTTAAGATATAATCTCCAAAATATAAGAATATTAAAAGAAAATAAAGAATCAGTACTGTTTGTTAATAAACAATGAAAAAAACCTCGTTATGGATGATAAAGTTAGGATATGTATGTTTAGCATTGACTGTAGCATATTCAATCTCTGCGGTTGGGATAAGTGTAAGTGTGATTGGTGTTGGTTTTATACTTTTGTGTATTTTAGAAAAGAAGAATTTAGATATTTTTTATAAAGAGACAAAAAATGTTGTAGTATCTATGATTTTATTTTTAGCAATAATGATAATATCATTATTATTTTCATATGATAAAATTTCAAGTATAAAACGTGTGGTAGTAGTTTTAGGATATTTTATCATATTTTTTTCATCCTTTTTGTTTGAAGATAAAAAATTTTTTAAAACCATATTTTATATTTTGATTTTAGCAAGCGTTTTTCATTCAGTTTATGCTATAGTTCAGTATTTTACTGGAATTGATATAATGAATAAAGGGTATCAAAAATATACTAGAGTAATAGGTTTAATAGGACATTTTAATTCTTTAGCAGGAATATTAGGGTTAGAGGTGCCAATATTGTTTTGTTTGTTTTATTTTTTAAAAAAGCAAAGATGGGTATATATCATATTTTTTTTGCCAATCTTTTTTGCAACAATTTTAACTTTTACCCGTGGTGTATGGTTAGGTGTTTTAGTTTCTTTGGTTACAATTGCTATGATTTCTTGTAAAAATATTTTAAAGTTCGTTATATTTTTTTTGATAGTTTTATTTTCAATACCACCTACAAGACAAAGAATTATAAATACTTTTAGAATTGAAGAAACTACAAGGAAAAAATTTATATCCTTAACATTAAATCTGTTACTTACAAAACCACAAAGAATAATTTTTGGTTTCGGCCCTGACAGTTTTAGAAAAGTGTTTTATGAAAAATACTCGGATTTTGGAGAAAAAGGACATTTTCATCCACATAATATGTATTTAACTCGTATATTTGAGACAGGAGTTGTGGGACTTGTAATATTTTTTTTAATATTTTATTTTTTTCTCAAAGATATTTATAAGTTTTATGTTTTATCAAAAGACGAATTTATAAAATTTTTTCATCTTGGTGTAATAGGAAGTATAACAACTTTTCTTGTTTATGGTTTTGTAGATGAACCTTTCAGAGCACATTTTTCACCTTATTTATTATTTCTTTTAGTTTCTTTATCTTACAAGTTAGGATTGTTAGAACAAAAATAATATTTTCCTTCAGAGATAAGAATTTTAAGTTTTTGTTGAATTTCTTTTTTTAATTTTTCATAATCAGTTTTTTTAATTAATACATATTGAACATCCAATGAAAGAAGAAAAAGAAGCTCTTCTTCAGTGTTGACCGACTGCATTTTCCACGCTTTTGCATCCTGAGGAAGATTTGGGTTAGGATAAGAAGAATGAATTACACCTCTGCTCCAATACCATGGAATAAGTGCTACCATATCATAATAAAAAAGGTTGTATGTAATGATTTTTTTATCTTCTGGTACAGTTTTTTTCACATATTCAGCAAGAGTTTTAAACTCAGGGTTGCGTATTTTGTCAAATTTTATCGGAGTGAAGATTACTATGGATGAGAAAATCAAGCTTAAAATAAAAAAAGTGTAAGTTATTTTATTTTTCAACTTTTGTGTCCAAAAAGAAAAAATATATCCGTTAATTACACACCAACCAGGCCAAAACGCTAAAAGGTAGTAATCATCTTTAT
>JBKBRH010000109.1:0-3307 GCA_046292225.1 Endomicrobiia bacterium | reverse complement strand
GATAAAGATTTATGTTTATAATAAAATTTAATAAATTAATAAATTTGCTTAAAAAAGACAAGTTAGAAGAAAACTATAAATTTGCAACAAAGTTGTTAAACGAATATCCTTATAGACCAGAATTATATGTAAAAACTGCTAAAATATGTTTTGAATTGAATAAATTAACTGAGACTAAAAAAATTTTAACAAAGCTAATAATGTTAAAAAATTGGTATAAAAAAAATATTGTAAAAGAGATTCTTGAAATTACAAATTGGAAACTTTTATATTCTAATAAATATTTTTGCAAAGAACCACAATTTTCTTCTGATGGTGAAAAGATAGTATTTGTTTGTGCAAAAAGAGATACTAATAATGATGGTGTAATAAACAATTATGATTGTGGTGGAATATATATTACTGATAGAAATGCTAACAAAGTAGAATGTATAGTTGAAGATAAATATTATAATTCATCGCCTGTTTTTTCTCCTGATAATAGATATCTCTGTTATCTTTCTGCAAGAGAAGATACTAATAAAGATGGAATTATAGATTACAGAGATATGTTTGGTCTTTATCTTTTTGATCTTGAAAAAGGTGAAGAAAAACTAATTGTAGAAAATATATATAGTCCTAAACATCCGATGTTTTCTCCTGATGGCAAAAAAATTGTTTTTAGTTGTTGGAAAACATTGTCTTCAAAAAGTAGTATTTATGAAATAGATCTTAAAACCAACTCTGTCAAAAATTTAGTGTCAGAAAACTATGAATCTATATTTCCAAGATATTCTCAAGATGGAAGATATTTATTATATGTCTCTTTCAGATATAAAAATGATGTATCTGCTGGACCAATGCATAATTCTGGTATTTATCTTAAAGATTTAGTTAAAAACGAAGAAATTGAAATTGTCCCATCTAAACATATAAATAGTTTTCCTATATTTTCTCATGATGCTAAAAAAATAGCTTTTTTAAGCAAAAGAAGAGATACTAACAACGATGGTGTTATAGATTCTTTAGACAACGATGGGGCTTATATTTTCGATTTAGAGAAAAAAAAAGAATATTGTATTCATTCTGACGAATATTATAATAAATTTTTAAACTTTACTTTCGATGACAAATATATAGTTTTTTTGTCAACTTCCTATGGATATAAAAATGTCAAAAGAAATTATTTTAAATACAAAGGTATATACATATGTAATATCAAAAGTGGTAAAGTAAGACAGATTGTTTCTGATAAATATTATGGTTGTAGTTGGCCAGAAGTTTCTCCAAAAAGATATGAAGTAATTTACACTTCTTTTATGAAAGATACTTTAAGAGGGTTATACATTGCTCAATTGTTTGACATCCCTACTAAAGATGAAATAATAAATATTATAAACAAAAATCTTTAATAGACTTTTACTTTTTTAATAACAATGACAAGAAAAAATTTGTGGAAAATTTATATTTTAGTAAAATTTTTAGGTGATATTTCACTATCTATAATTTCGTTTTTTATTGCTTATCATATTAGATTTTATAACAAAATGTTTATCTCAGTTTTTCCTCCAGTAAAAGGAATACCTTTGATATCAAAATATTATAATTTTTTGCCATTTTTTGTTTTAATTTGTATTTTTACTTTTTCTTATTGTGGTAATTATAAAAGACAAATACTAAATGTTTTAGATGAATTTATAGTGAGTTTTAAAACAATGCTAATTTTAGGAATTTTGTTATTTGCTACAAGTTTTTTTTATAGATCTTATGAATACTCAAGAATGTTTATATTGTTGATTGTGATTGTGAATTTTATATTAATTTTGTTATGGCACAGTGGGGTAAATTATTTTTATGAAAAATATTCACGGTATTTATTTGGTAAAATTAGAGTAGGATTTGTTATTTTTTCAAAAGAAAAATTAGAAAAAATAAAGAGATATCTTAGATATAACAAAACGGTTAAAAAATTTTTCTTATCTAAAATTGAAGATAAAAAAGATATTTTTAATTTTGTATCTTTAAAAAATTTGTCAGAATTAGTTGTAGATTATGAAGTTTTTGTTTTACCTTTGTTTCAAGAAATTTTACATGATTTGAATACTTTAGATATACAATTAAAAATTTTAGTTTCTTTACCTATAAGACTTTCAGATACAATGATAGATTCAACCTTAGGTATTCCAGTGGTATCGTTTCATCATACATCGTTAGTAGGAATAAATTATGTTATAAAAAGGACTATAGATATAATAATTTCAATTTTAGTATTTACGATATTTATAATTCCAGGGTTATTTATTGCGTTATTGATAAAACTTGATTCTAAAGGTCCTATTTTTTATATTCAAAGAAGAGTTGGTTATAAAGGTAGAGTATTTAACTGTGTAAAATTTAGAAGCATGGTTAAAGATGCACATAAAAAATGGTGGGATCTGTTAAAATATAGTGAAAGAGGAGATAAAGTTTTTAAAATTAAAAATGATCCGCGAATAACTCGTGTTGGTAGATTTTTAAGAAAGTTCAGTATAGATGAGATACCACAATTTTTTAATATTCTTAAAGGTGATATGAGTATAGTAGGGCCAAGACCTCAAATAGTTGAAGAAGCAAGTTTTTATAATTTTAAAGATAAACAAAGATTATTAATTTTGCCAGGGTTGACAGGTTTGTGGCAGATTTCAGGCAGGGCAGATGTAAAATACGAAGATATGATAAACCTTGATTTGTATTATTTAGAAAATTGGACATTAGGTATGGATTTAAAAATAATTTTAAAAACAATATTTACAGTATTTTCTACTAAAGGAGCATATTAATGAAAGCGTTTGTTATGGCAGCAGGTATTGGAACAAGATTACGTCCACTAACTTATGCAATACCTAAACCTTTAGTACCAATAGTAAATATTCCTGTTATAGGACATCTTATGTGTAATTTAGAAAAATATAATATTAAAAATATTATGGTAAATTTGCATTATTATCCAGAATTAATTACTTCGTACCTTTCTACATTGAAAAATTTGGATATAAAAATTAAATATTCATTTGAAAAAAAACT
Organism: Endomicrobiia bacterium; assembly: GCA_046292225.1. Classification (GTDB taxonomy): domain Bacteria; phylum Elusimicrobiota; class Endomicrobiia; order DTEH01; family DTEH01; genus JANXDG01. The sequence continues at coordinate 265 of JBKBRH010000109.1, read as the reverse complement.
TTTAGGAACAGCAGGTGGAGTAAAATTTCAAGAGAAATTCTTTGATAAAACATTTGTTGTAACATCAGCAGACGGGTTAAGTGATATAAATTTTGATAAGTTGATGAAATTTCATAAAGAAAAAAAATCGTTAGCTACAATAGTGTTAAAACCTATAGATGCAAGATTAGATTATGGCGTTGTTATTTTAGATAAAAACAATTTGGTAAAAAATTTTTATGAAAAACCGTCCTGGAAAGATGTTTTTTCTAATTTAGTAAATACT
>JBKBRH010000108.1:0-3325 GCA_046292225.1 Endomicrobiia bacterium | reverse complement strand
GATTTCTTCTTCATTACGTACCGGAATGATTATAGAAAGAAAATTCTTGTTTAAGTCGTCATTAGGCTTCAGATTCATGATAAATTTAACCCTCGGCTTTATAACTTTAATTTCTTATTACTAAAAAATTTTTATTTTTCTTAAACACAACAATTTTTGGATTAGGTATTAACCAATCGCCTGGGGGATAGTTTTTGTTAAACTTAAACCACAAAAATTTTGCTTCTCTATCAAACTCGGCAAGTTTAACAAACTCGCCACTGTTGAAAATTTTTTTAACAATTTCTCGATGTTGGGAAAAATATTTTTTAAGTTTAGGATGAATAGCCCATCTGTATTCGTATTCAGTTAAAACAACATATTCTGTTTCATCTAACAACTTTTCTAACCCTAAAACACCATCTTGGACTGAAGATTTTACAGGGTCTGCTCCCATTAAAACTTTATATGGCGGGTTGTACTGCCTTAAAACTGGCGGTGTCCAGAAGTAACTTCTTGCAATCGCAACTTCACTTCCATAAGGAATATTTTGTTTTATCCATTCTGAACATTCCTCACGAACATTTTTATAAAAGTATAGTTTCCAATATGAGATTGCATAAATAAAAGTATATCCAAAAACAAAAAATAATGTAAGAAAACACAAAATTTTTATTATTTTTCTTTTAGAAAAAATAGAAATGATATTATTAAAAAATCCAAATCCTCTGGAAGTAAAAATTATAATGAAAGGAATAACAGGTAAAGTGTACCATACTGCTTGATTTTTTGTTGAAGATATAATGGATAAAATTACAATACCCGAAATTAAAAATAAGATATCAACCTTGTTTTTTTCCACTATGGTGTTATAAAACATAACTATCATTCCAAAAATAGAAAATAAAACAATTGCTGTTCCGACTCCATACAAAAGATAATATTTATAATAACTAACAACACCACTGCCAAATAATACTGTTTGACCTAAATCCATTGTCCCTTTTGCTAAATTCAGATTATGTTTTAGATATCTTAAAAAACTATGTTGGGAAGAATTAAAATCAATAATTACATAAGGAGAACTTATAATAAAACCTGCTAAACAAATCAACGGTATCAGATATAACCTGTAATCTAAAAATTTTTTCTTTATTAGATTTGCTTCTTTTTCAGGTTTATTATCAGCCAAAAAATGTGCTAAAACTGGCAATATCCCAAATACACCACCGTTTAATTTTGTCCCACAAGAAAATCCTACTGATAAACAACTTAAAATATAATATTTTGTAAATCCTGTTTTTAACATTTTTACTGAAAAATATATTGCCAATAGTCCAAAAAATAACATCATTATATCAGGACGAACATAAATAGAGTTAAAAATATGTAAAGGTAAAATTGTTAAAAACCCAGCACCAATAAGTCCTGTAAATTCAGTATAAGATTCTTTCAGGATAAAAAACAAAATTAATATTGAACCTGTCCCGAACAAAATCATTAACATTCGTGCTACAATATATAGTTTATCAGCTTCAACAAGGTTATTAATATAAAACTCACGATTCTCCAATTTTATATATCCTAAAATTTTTGCTATGCCTAAACTTAAAGCAACTGGATACAAATGAAACCCACCCCAGAAAAATCCGTCATAAGGATGAAAGTAAAACTTTTTAGGTTGCCATTTTTCTATAGAGTAAAAAGTGATTGCTTCATCAGGATTATAAGTTGTTAAAGCAAGATTTTTTGAAGGAAGGCCAAAATTTATCAATGAGAATCTAATTATAAAAGCAAAAATTAAAATGATGAATAAAATTAAATATTTCTCTTTCATATCTTTTTAGCAACTACAAAAATAGATAAACCAAATGGTAAAATGTTTCTTTTTATTATTTCTCTTTCTAAAGCAGAAAGAAATAACAAAATTTTATTTATAAAATTTGGTATATCTATAAAGTCAGATGTTCTTTTTTTAGCTATAGATTTTATCACTCTAAACACTATAGCTATCGGTAAAAGAAAACTATAAAAATGAGATATTTTAACTATCTGAAACCCTACTTTTTGCATCTTTTCAAACAAAATTTTCTTGTTGTAACGTCTTTTATGGCCAAGTATTTCATCCCAATAACTCCATAACCACATATAAGAGGGAACCGTTAATATTAAAATTCCGGAAGGTTTGACGATTCGTTTAAATTCTTTAATTAAATTTTCATCTTTTTCAATATGTTCTAATACATCAAGACAGGTTATTACATCAAATGAATCATTATCAATATTAAGATTCTCTTCAAGATTGAAAATTTGTATTTTTTCAATCCCTCTTTTTTTACAAAATTCTATTGCAGTTGGCTCATTTTCTATACCATAAACCAAATGTCCATTTTGTAGAAGTTCTTCCATTAATTTACCGGTTCCACAACCAACATCAAGTATTTTACAATTCGTCTTTGGAATAAAATTAACAACTAATTTTCTTTTTGCTATATGCCACCAATAGTATTCTTCTTGTAAATACATTTGTTGATACAGATTTTTCTTCATTATTAAAAATTTTTGATGTTTCTATGAATCTTACGAATTTTAATTAACCCTCTGAACGAAGATAATGTATCCCTGAATAAATTAACTTTTGTAGAAGGGTCATTTTTCCATATTACTGGGACTTCTTTTATTTTAAACCCTAACTTTTTTGCAAGGAAAAGTATTTCTGCATCAAAACTCCAGTTTGTAATTTTTTGCCTTCTGAATATTTCATTTTTTGCATAAGAAGAAAAACATTTAAACCCGCAGGTAAAATCTGAAAAGTTTGTCCCTAAGATTAAATTTGCAATCCATGTAAATACTTGTCCCATAAATTCTCTATAAAATGGTTGATGAACAACAATTTTTGAACCTGGTATTCTTCTTGAACCTATAATAACATCTATGCCTTGTCGCATATAGAGAAGAAATTTTTCTAATTCAACAATGTCAGTAGAAAGATCAGCGTCCATAAAAAGTATATATTCTGCTGACGCGTTTTTCATTCCCAAGTTTACAGCATATCCTTTCCCCAAATGTTTGTTTTCAGTAACAAATTTTATATTATTATCTTTAACATCATTAACAAATTTTTCTACTATTTGTCGTGTTTTATCTGTACTACCGTCATCCGCAACTATAATCTCATACTCTATATCTTTTGAGATCAAAAACTCTCTTGTTTTTATTAAAGTTTTCTCAATACAAGATTCTTCATTGTAGACAGGGATAACTATGGAAATTTTCATCTTTTTTTATAAAAATTTTTTATCTCGTTTACTATATATTCAACTTCTTCTTTTTTTAATTCAGGATA
>JBKBRH010000107.1:0-3351 GCA_046292225.1 Endomicrobiia bacterium | reverse complement strand
GACACGTACGTTTGAGGGGCGTATGGGGTAACCCGTGTGGGTTCAAATCCCACTCCCGGCATTTCAAACAGTATGATACAACAAGAGATACTTAATAAATATAAAAATTTGTTAAAAGAAATAGAAAAAGTAGGAGACTTTCTTTGAAATTTCTAAAAAACAAACTCTCATTTCTGAATTAGAAAAAAAACTCTCTTCTTTAGATCTGTGGAATAATCCTTCCTTACAAAATGAAAGAATTGAAATTACAAAAAAATTGCAACAAATAAAACAAGATATAGAAACTTTTGAAAAAATTAAAACACTTGTTGCAGAATTAGAAACAATAATAGAACTCACCAAATTAGATCAAAAAGATACATCTTTAGAAAAAGAATTTGTTAATAGATTAAAAGAATTAGAGAAGCTTCTAAAAGATACAAACTTAAATATTCTATTAAAAGAACCTCATGATGAATCTAATGCTATTGTAACTTTACATTCTGGTGCAGGAGGTACAGAAGCGTGTGATTGGGTAGAAATGTTGTTTAGGATGTATTCTCGTTGGGCAAATAAAAAAGGGTTTGAAATAGAAATTGTCGATTTAAACAAAGCTGAAGAAGCTGGAATAAAAAGTGTTACATTTATTGTGAAAGGCAACTATGCATATGGCTTGTTAAAAGGTGAAGAAGGTGTACATAGGTTGGTTCGTATCTCACCTTTTGATGCTAACAAAAGGCGACATACTTCGTTTGCAAGTTGTGATGTCTCACCTGAGATTCAAGAAGAAGAAATTGTAATCGATGAAAAAGATTTGAAAATAGAAACCTTTCGTGCATCTGGTCATGGAGGGCAACATCTGCAGAAAACAGAATCTGCTGTAAGAATAACGCATATACCAACAGGGATAGTTGTGCAATGTCAGTCAGAACGTTCTCAACTAAAAAATAAAATGTTAGCGTTAAAACTTTTAAAATCGCGACTTTATAAGTTAAAAAAAGAAGAAGAAAATTTAGAAAAACAAAAAGAAAGAATAAAAAAAGGAGAAATTGGTTGGGGAAGACAAACCAGATCTTACATCTTTATGCCATATCAACTTGTAAAAGATAACATCACAGGTGTAGAAGTAGGCGATGTAAATTCTGTGATGGACGGAGAAATAGATGTTTTTATTCAGGCATATCTTGAATATAATGCTAAAAAAAATAAATTATAAATATTGTAAAAATTATATAATTTTTATACAAAATCTGTTTTAGGAGAACAAACTTTATGAATAGATTAAAAAAGCTAAGAACAATAATTAACAATATAGATACAAAAATTTTAAATTTAATTAATCAAAGGGCAAAAATTGTAAAAAAAATTGGTGAAATAAAAATTAGGAAAGGCTACAACATATATTCTCCTGAACGAGAAAAAGAAATTATTGAAAGATTGATAAAAAATAATACTGGACCAATTACAAAAGATGATATAAAAGATATTTTTTCTACTATTATGCAGGTGTGTAGATATCAACAAAAAATTATCACAATTTCTTATCTTGGACCTGAAGGAACTTTTACACATCTTGCCGCGTTAAAGATTTTTGGTAACAGAAATAATTATATTGCTAAAGAAACAATAGGAGATATTTTTTATAGTGTAGAAAAGAATGAAACAGAATATGGTGTTGTACCGGTAGAAAATACTACCGAAGGTATAGTAACCCATACTCTCGATATGTTTTTAGAATGTGATCTATATATATGCGGCGAGCTTAATATGAAAATATCACATTGTTTAGTGTCTAAAGAAAGTTCTATAAATAAAATAAAATATCTTTATTCCCATCCACAAGCTATTGCTCAATGTAAAAATTTTATAAATACAAAACTTCATAATGCAAAAATTTTTGAAGTTTCTTCTACTGCAGAAGCAGCTAAAATTGTAAAAAATAAAAAATATTCTGCTGCGATCTCTTCGGAAATTACTGCTAAAATTTATAATCTAAATATACTTTCTAAAAATATACAAGATATGGAAGATAATTATACAAGATTTATAGTAATAGGCAAAGATAAGGTCTCTAATTCAGGTAAAGATAAAACTTCAATAATGTTTTCATTAAAAGATAAAGTTGGTATTTTACATGATGCATTATCTCCGTTTAAGAAATATAATATAAATTTGACAAAAATAGAATCAAGACCATCAAAAAAACGTCCTTGGGAATATGTGTTTTTTGTAGATTTCATTGGACATATTAATGATAAAAATGTTAAAAAAGCAATTGCTGAATTAGAAAATTTATGTGTTTATTACAAATTTTTAGGTTCTTATCCACAAGCAAAATAGTCCAAAAATATATTAAATTAGGATACAAGTTATGAAGTTACCTATACCTAAACCAAGAAAAGAAATTAAAAATTTTCAACCATATATCCCAGGAAGATCTATTGACGAAATTAAAAATAAATTTGGTTTAAAAGAAATATATAAATTGGCTTCCAATGAAAATCCTTTAGGATGTTCTAAAAAGGTTAAAAAAATCCTAAATAATTTATACAAAGTTTTTCATCGTTATCCTGAAGGTTCAAGTTTAATACTAAAAGAAAAAATAGCAGAAAAATTTGGACTTTTAAACGACGAAGTGATAATTGGTGCAGGAACTGATGAACTTATTGAACTTGTTGCAAAAACTTATCTACAAAAAGAAAACAACATCGTTGTTTCTGAACATGCTTTTATAAGATACAAAATGGCTGCAGAATTAGTTGGTAGTAAAGTTATTTGTGTACCTATGAAAAATTTTACACATGATTTAATCTCTATGGGCAAAAAAGTTAACCGTAAAACAAAAATAGTTTTTATTGCAAATCCTAATAATCCTACAGGGACTTATAATAAAGAAGAAGAATTAATGTGGTTATTAAATTATTTAAAAACTAAAAAATTTTATCCTATAGTTGTGGTGGACGAGGCATATTATGAATATGCAAAAAGTTATAACAGTTATCCAGATACTTTAAAATTAAGAAAACTATATCCTAACTTATTGATACTTAGAACTTTTTCTAAAATCTATGGACTTGCAGGATTAAGAGTAGGTTTTGGAATATCAAGAAAAGAAATTATTTCAGAACTTGACAGAGTAAGACCTCCTTTTAATGTTTCAGTTGTAGCACAGTATGTAGCAAACATTGTTTTAGATGATGATGAACATATTGAAAAATCATTAAGTTTAATTGTTAAAGAGAAAGAATTTTTATACAGAAATCTCAATAAGCTAAAAATTAATTATATACCTTCTGCAACTAATTTTATATTAATAGATGTTTCACCATATAAAGGAAATTATGTTTTTAATCAACTTTTATCAAAAGGTAT
>JBKBRH010000106.1:0-3451 GCA_046292225.1 Endomicrobiia bacterium | reverse complement strand
CTTCTTCAGAAACATATATGGGTTTCCCATAAACTATCCATACTTTACTAAAAGGTAATGGTAAAATATACCTGTCCCAGTTATTAAGTTGAACTTTTTTTTCTACAAAAACCCTTACTGGAATTATAGGAAGTTTTGTCTTTTGTGACAAAAAAACAATACCTGGTTTCACTTTAAAAGCCGGCCCATGAGGACCATCTACTGCAAACGCACAATTTTGTCCTTTTAACAATTTTTCTATGATACTTAAAGTTCCTGAAGCAGCACCTTTTTTTTCAGCAGAACCTCTGACTATATCATAACCAAATTTTTTAAGAATTTTTGTTTGTAATTCACCATCTTCTGAAAAGCTTGTCATTATAACAATTTTAGTATGCCTATGTATATAAACCAATACAAATTGTTCACCATGAAAAAAAGCATATATTACATTTTTAGAAAGATTTTTTATACTTTCAAAATTAACCTGATAGATTTTAAGTGTTCTGTTGAGAATTTGTATTATAAACCATGCTATAGAACTTAAAAAATTTAACTTCAAAATTTTAAATATTTTGTTTTTTCCTAAAGAATTTAAAAATTTCTCAATATATTTCATTATTTCTTTCTAAACCAGAAAAGATAATTTAACGAAGTATATTTAGGTAAGAGTTTTCTAGTTTCTTCTATATAACTAACACCAATTTTGTCTGCAGAGAGTAGATTTATAATTTCTTTATAAAAATTTTCTGGTAATAAAAACAAAGAACCCATTTCTAAACTATCTTCAAACTTTTCTTGTAAAATTTTAGTAACAAATATTGAACAAGAAGTTAAATATTCAGCTATTATTGTTTCTGTTACAATTTTTTTCATCTCGTCATTTATAGAACTAACAAAACTCTCAATTTTTTCACCTAATGTTAAAATAATAAAAGATACTGAGTCAACATTTTTTGGTATTTGTAAAAAATTTACAAAATTTTTCATTCTTTCATCTTTTTTAACATCAAATGTATCAAAAACAACTGACGGAGAAATCACTTCTTGTAATTCTTTCTCTACAACAGAGACTAAAGTTTCTATTTCTTCAGTAAATTTTATATTTTTTTGTTTTAAATTATTATATACTTCTTTTATTCTAAGAGTTAGTTTAAAATTTTTTATCTTCATTTTCTTTTATTTATTAAATTATATTCTAACACTAAAGCTGAAGCTATAAAAATAGAAGAATAGGTGCCGACAATTACACCAAAAACTAATGACAAAGCAAAATCTTTTATCACCTGGTTGCCAAAAATAAACAAAGCTAAAACAGCAGCAAGTGTTGTTCCTGAAGTTAAAATTGTCCTAGTTAAAGTTTGATTTATACTAAAATTCATAATTCTTTCTAACGATTCTTTTCTTAATAATTTTATATTTTCTCTAATTCTATCAAATATAACTATTGTATCATTAATAGAATATCCTGCTAAAGTCAACAATGCTGCTATTACAGTAATTGTAATTTCTTTACCTAAAATTGTTAAAAATCCTAAAGTTAAAAAAACATCGTGAGCTAAAGCAATAACTCCTGCCACTCCCCATATTGAAGAACCAAACCTCAATGCAACATAAACAACTATACCTAATAAAGAAAAAATTATTGCATATAAAGCTTTCAAAGTCAAATGTTTTCCAATAGCAGGTCCAACATATTCTATCCTTATAACATCATATTGGATATTGTTTTTATCAAATATTTCTGTAATTTTTTTAGCAATTTCTTCTTGTTGTTCAAACTTAAATTTTATTAAAAATTCTTTTATATCACTTAAGGAAATAATACTTTGTAATTCTAACCCTTTAGTGTAACCATTATCAAAAAAAAGTTTTCTTAGTTTTGAAATATCCATATCTTTATCTTTAATATTTACCTGTATTAAAGTTCCTCCTGTAAAGTCTAAACCTAAATTTATTCCTTTATTTACAATCATAATCACTAAAGTTATACCTGTTAATATCAAAGATAATATTAAAAAATTTCTTCTATACTTCATAAATTCTATTTCTTTCATATTATTAAAACTCCTTTGTTAAAATAAAATTTTAGGATCAACTATTTTGTTCGAAAGAATTATATCATAAAATATCTTTGTTAAAAAAGCAGCAGTAAATATGTTAGCTACTAATCCTATAAACATCGTAATACCAAAACCTTTAATAGGACCTGTACCAAAACCAAATAAAAATACTGTTGTTATCAAAGTTGTTAAGTTTGAATCTATAATAGTTGTTAAAGCTTTTTGATATCCTAAATCTATTGCAACTCTTAATGTTTTACCACTTCTTAATTCTTCTTTTATTCTTTCTAAAATCAAAATGTTTGCATCAACACCAATACCTATCATTAAAACTAATCCTGCAAGACCAGGGAAACTTAATGTTGCCCTAAATGCAGTAAGAAATGAAATAATTAAAAATATATTTACCAACATAGCAATGTCTGCAATAACACCAGAAAGTTTGTAATATAATATCATAAACAATAACACTAATATAGAACCTATTATTAACGCTTTTGTCCCACTAATTACAGAATCTTTCCCTAAAGTAGGACCAACAGTCCGCTCTTCAATAATTTTTACAGGCGCAGGTAAAGCACCTGCCCTCAATATTGTAGCTAAAAATTTTGCTTCTTCAATATTAAAATTGCCTTCAATAATAGCTCGTCCATCTGGTATTTTTGACCTTATCACAGGAGCAGATTGTACTACACCATCTAATACAATAGCTAAATGTCTATCTATATTTGCTTCTGTAACTTTTGCAAAAATTTTACTTCCTTCAGAATTAAATTCTAAAGAAACATAAGGCAAACCAGTATCTTGTTCTCCTAACTCAACTCTTGCAGTTGTAAGATAAGCACCTGTAATTTCTGCTGTAGATTTCACAAGATAAAAACTTTCTTCTCTTCCTGCTAAAAGCACATATCCAGTAGGAACTAATGATAAAATTGTTGGATCTTTTAATGCTTCTTTAGGTTTTAATCCTAACTCACGAACTTTTTCTACAATTTTTCTATATGGTTCATCAAAATTTACTAAAATAAATTCTAACAACGCTGTTTTGCCGATAAGCTCTTTTGCAATTTCTGGATCTTTTACACCTGGAAGTTGTACGGAAATCCATCTATCTCCTTGTTTTGTTATCATAGCTTCAGCAACACCATATTGATCTACTCTGTTTCTTATAATCTCAATTGCACGATCTAACGCATCTGATACATCTATATCTTTTGGAATTTTTTCTTTATCAATCTCTAAAACAAGATAAATTCCACCTTTAAGATCTAACCCGAGTTTTAAAATTTTTTTCAAAATTGGATCTTTTAATAACTCTTTATTTTGTCTTTCCTCTACTGAGGTAAAAAAATACCATTGAATAGTAGGAAATAGAAAGAAAATACCTAAACATATAACAAATACTACAG
>JBKBRH010000105.1:0-3457 GCA_046292225.1 Endomicrobiia bacterium | reverse complement strand
TTAAGAGATATAAAAAATTATGGTATGAAACTTACTTATATTTTATTTTTTACAATATGGACAACAGATAATGCAGCTTATCTTTTTGGGACAATTTTTGGTAAAAAAAAGTTGGCTTCAGTTATCAGTCCTAAAAAAACTGTAGTTGGTTTGGTTAGTGGAATATTTTTTGGTTTTTTGTGCTTTATATTTTTTAGCAGAATTTTTATGATAGATAAAATATTAAATTATAGTAAAATTTTAATTTTAGCGTCAATTATACCTTTATTAGGTTCAATTTCAGATTTATCAGAATCGTTGATAAAACGTGATTGCGGATTTAAAGATTCAGATAATCTTTTATTTGGTCACGGTGGTATGATGGACAGGTTTGACAGTTTTATTTTAACTTCTGCAATGTATTATTATTTATTATTAATTTTTTTAAAGAAATGAAGAAAGTTTTAATTTTAGGTTCTACTGGTTCTATAGGACAGAATGTTTTAAATGTTATAAAAATTAACAAAGATAAGTTTAAAGTTATTGGGTTAACATCAAAATCTAACATTGAACTTTTTAAAAAACAAATAGAAGAATTTAATGTTCCTTATGGATGTATAGCTTCAGATAAAACTAAAAACATAAATATAAAAAATACAAAAATTTTGTTTTCTGAAAATGGTCTGTTGGAGATTATTGATTTAGCAAAACCAGATATTCTTGTAAATTCGTTAGTAGGAATAAGTGGGTTAAAACCATTGTTATACGCAATTGATAAAAATATTCCTTTAATAGCGTTGGCAAATAAAGAATCTATAGTTGTAGCAGGTAAGTTAATACAACAAAAGTTGAAAAATAAAAATACAGAGTTGATACCAATAGATAGCGAACATTCTGCAATATATCAATGTTTGAAAAATGAGAATATTAAAAATATTGAAAAAGTAATAATTACAGCATCTGGTGGTCCTTTGTTTAAAAATAAAATAAAAAATAAAACAGTAGAAAAAATTGTATCTCATCCTGTATGGAAAATGGGGAAAAAAATTTCAGTAGATTCTGCTACAATGGTAAATAAAGGGTTTGAATGTATAGAGGCACATTATTTGTTTAATATTCCTTATGAAAAAATAGATATTTTGATACATCCACAGGCAATTATTCATTCGTTTATAAAATTTCTCGATGGTAATATTTTGGCATGTATGTTTTATCCTGATATGAGAATACCAATTTCTTATGCTTTAGGTTGTGGCAAAGAAAGAATTTTAAATCTTGCTAAAAAAATTGATTTGTTAACTTTAAATAAAATAAAATTTTATAAGCCAGATTATAAAAAATTTCCTTTGTTAAAATTATTATTAGATTGTGCAAAAGAAAATAAAAATAGTTATCTTGTAGTATTTAATGCAGCAAATGAAGTTCTTGTAGAAAAGTTTATCAATAAAGAAATTAACTTTGATACAATTTACAAAGTAATAAAAAATATTATTTGTTCACATAAACCCAAACAAATAAGTTCAGTTGAAGAAATTTTTGAAATTGATAAAGAGACAAGAAAAAAAGTCCAACAAGAATTAGAAAAATAAAAAAAGTTTTGTATTATAGATTGTAATATAGGTGATAGGTGGTAGCGGGTAGGATATAGTAGGATATAGGGAGAAAGTGAAATATTGAAAAAGTGAGAAAGATTATTTAGGTAATAGGTGGTAGTAGGTAGGTGATGGTGGAGAGTAAAAAAGTGAAAAAGTTAGAGAGTGAAAAAGATAAAGAGAGGTGGCAGGTGATAGCAGGTAGGTTATAGTGATTGGTAGATGGCAATTAACTGTCGTCTACATTTTATAAAAATTTCAGAAAAAAATTCATAAATAAAGTTAACAGAACTATAAAGAATACAAGGAGATAAAAATGCTTACTGCATTGCTTATAATTTTTGCGTTTGGTATTTTGATATTTATTCACGAGTTAGGACATTTTATTGCAGCAAAAATTTTAAAAATTAAAGTTTTACAATTTTCGTTAGGTTTTGGTAAAGAAATTTTAGGTAAGACATTCAATGAGACAAGGTATTCTTTGTGTATATTACCTATAGGTGGTGCAGTACGACTTAAAGGAGAAAATATAGAAGAGCTTGATTTGGAAGAAAATAGTTTTTTTGGTAAGAAATGGTATCAAAGAATTTTTGTAGTTGTTATGGGACCTGTTATGAATTATGTTTTGGCTGTTTTGATATTTACTTTTTTAGCATACTTTTTTGGTGTAGCAACATTTACTGGTGAACCTGTAATAGGTGAAGTTTTAGAAGGTAAGCCTGCATATATTGCTGGGTTAAGAAGTAAAGATAGAATTGTTTCAATAAATGGACAACAAATTACTACATGGACACAAATGGCTGAAATTATTAATTCTTCTGTTGACAAAAAATTAGTTTTAGAAATTTTAAGAGGAGAAGAAAGATTAAAAATTGAACTAACACCACAAAAAGATCCTTACACAGAACGAGGAATTATAGGTGTAACAGCAGGATATGAAATTAAAAAAGTAGGATTAATAAAATCTGTATATATAGGCATAGGTCAACCAGTTATGTTAAGCATATATTCTATCCAATATTTAATTGATAAACTTATAAAACTACAAAAACCTGAAGTTGCAGGACCAGTAGGAGTTATACAAGTGTTATCAAAATCTGCAAAAAGTGGGATTGAAAATTTTCTTTATACTGTAGGCGTGATTTCTTCAATGTTAGGATTGTTTAATCTTTTTCCTGTACCAATACTTGATGGTGGGCATATATTTTTTGCTTTTGTAGAAGGATTAATAACGAAAAAAATTCCTTCTAAAAAAGTTTTTGAAATTGCAAATATGATAGGGTTAAGTATTATATTGTTTTTATTTTTCTTTGCTACATATAGTGATATATTAAGGATAATAAGTAAAAAATGAAAAAAAAATTTGTTAAAGTTTTAGCAGTAATACCTGCAAGGTACGCTTCTACAAGGTTAAAAGCAAAACCTTTAGCTTTGATAAATAATAAACCAATGATACAATGGGTTTATGAAAATGTTAAAAAATGTGATTTAGTAGATAGAGTAATTGTTGCAACTGATGATGAACGAATATTTAATATTGTAAAAAATTTTGGTGGCGAAGTTATGATGACTTCAAAAAAACATAAAAGTGGTTCTGACAGAGTTGCTGAAGTAGCAAAAAAAGTTAAGTCAGAAATTGTATTAAATGTTCAAGGTGATGAACCAATGGTAAGTCAATATATCCTAAAAAAAATTATTTTAGAATTCTATAAAAATAAATTTTTAAATGTAGTTACACCTATATGTAGAATAAAATATTTTTCTGAACTTTTTGATACAAATTTTGTAAAAGTTGTAGTTGACAAAAATGGTTTTGCATTATATTTTAGCAGGTCTGTGATACCGTTTATAAGAGATGAGTTTTTGTTTAGTCAGCAAAGTCTTAT
>JBKBRH010000104.1:0-3503 GCA_046292225.1 Endomicrobiia bacterium | reverse complement strand
AATGTGTTTATTTTTTTTGTAATAAGTTAATATATTCCACTTTAAGTGTCTGTGGAAGTTTTAATTTAAAATTTTTATGTCAAAACAAATTTATTCACAAATATTTTTTTCTACAACAAAGTATGTTTTATTACGTAACTTTTTCATGATAATAACTGGCATAGTAAGTATATTTATTGTTCGTTTGCTTGGACCTCAAGAATACGGGAAATACTCGCTTGTATGGCAACTTATCTCTACAGTAGGACCTATACTTTCTTTAGGCTGGCTTTCAACTTTAGCAAAGTTTATTCCTGAAAAAACTGATATAAAAGAAAAGTCAAGTTTGTTGTTTTTAAGTTTAATAAGTGTAAGTATTAGTGGAATAATTTTTTTTATAACGATAAACTTTGTAAAAAAATTTTTCCCACAAGTTTTACCTTTAGAAATAAAAGAAATTATTTTTGTGTTTAGTTTGTTTATAATCCTTGTAGCTTTTTTTAACGTTTTAGAAGGATTTTGGCGCGGGTTGGGAAAGTTTAACAAGTTTGCTGTAATTGATGGACTAAGAAGTAATGTTGGTAATATGTTGGGTTTATTCTTAATATTTTATTTTGGAACATCATATAAAACAATTGTTAAAAGTAATTTTTTTGTTTCCTTAGTTTTTTTAGTTTTTCTAATGTTTCTTATAAGAAATTATATTTGGGTTGCGAGTTGGAATATAATTAAAATTGAAAAACAAATAATAAATTTTTGTCTCACTTTTCTTTTAGGCCAAGTGGTTTATATGTTGTCTGTTAATTTAGATATTCTTCTTTTAAGAAGTATGTTGAAAGATCCGCAACAAGTGGGGTATTATACTTCCGGAATAAGAATACCAAAACTTATAGAAACAATGTTTATAGCACATCTTCCAGCACCAATACTCTATTATTTTTCTTCTAATGAAATTGCATATCTTAAAGAAAAAATTTTTGTGTTTTCTTCAAAAATTTTAAGTTTTTTATTTAGTGTTGTAAGTTTGGTATGTTTTTCTTTCTCGGATTATATAATTTTGTTTCTCTTTAGTGGAAAATTTAAAGATAGCATAGTTGTGTTTAAATATTTTTCTTTATCTTTACCATTTTTGGCATATGGTATGCTTTTTTCTACTTATTATTTATCTGAAAATAAACCACATATACCCTTAATATTTCATTTTTTTACAATGGTGTTATTATTTAATCTATTGAATTTATTTTTGATACCAAAATACAAATTTTTTGCTCCAGTAATAAGTTATTTAATTGCATTAGTAGTATTTTTAATTATTTTATCTTTATATTGTTTCAAAAAATATAAGATTAATTTGATTTCTGTATTCTTTTTATTTATTTTTTTATTTTTAGCAGTAGTTTTAGAAAAGGTGAGCAATGTTAAACTGATATCTCTACCTGGATTTATTTTGGCTTGTTTTATAACTAAAATTATAACATTAGAAGAGATTCTGAAATCCAGATCTGTCTTAATAAAAGAAAAAATAAATACAAATTTATATCTATAATAACAATTTTATTTTTTCCAGTCAAAAAAATTTTTTAGATATTTTTAAACCAAAAAAATCTTTCTGGCTGGTTTATGCAGCAGATCCAGAAATACACAAAAAATTTGACTTACCAAAAATTTATGATATTGTTTTTGTTGGGAATACAAATCCACAAATTTATCCTGAACGAGTAAAGTTGCTTAAAATTGTCGGTGAAAAATTTAACTTGAAAGTTTTCAATTGTGTTTTTGGTGAAGAGATGGCAAAGGTTTATTCACAAGCAAAAATTGTCTTTAACAAATCAGCAGGTGGGGAAATAAATATGCGCGTCTTTGAGACACTTTCTTGTGGAAGTTTGCTTTTAACTGACAGATTAAAACCTGAAGTTGGCCTTGAAGAACTTTTCCAGGATAGAAAACATTTAGTACTTTATGACGACGAAAATGATTTGTTAGAAAAAATTGACTATTATCTAAGAAATGAATCTGACAGAGAAGAAATTGCATATAATGGGTATAAAGAAGTTTTGTCAAAACATACCTATGAACATAGAGTAAAAGAAATGTTTAATAAAATTTTTACAAAAAGATGAAATAAAATAGTGTATCTTAATATTGTAACTTCCTTAATTATTAAGTATAATAAGTTAACAAAAATGTTAATCTTTTGTATTTATTAAACTTATGAAATATAAACTTTTAAGTAAGATTAGAAAACTTATCTTTACAGAAAAAGATATTGAGGATTTGCTTAAAATAAAACCCAACTCAGTAAAAGTTTTACTTTCAAGATATGTAAAAAATGGTTATATTAGATTAAAACGAAATGTTTTCATCTTAAAAGAAAAATTGGAAAATTTATCTCTTGAAGAAAAGTTTTATATTGCTAATATTCTTCAAGTACCATCTTACATATCCTGTACTACTGCGCTTTCATATTATGGTTTTACAACACAGGTTCAACAAAATTTTATTGAATCAGTTGGAGTTTATAGAACAAAACAAATAGATATTGAAAATGTTGTATTTAAATATATGAAGTTAAACAGAAAATATTATTTTAGTTTTATAAAAAAAATAATTTTTTCATTGCAACACCTGAAAAAGCATTAATTGATAGTTTGTATTTAATGCCTAAAGGAAGATATAATATTGATTTATCCGCTATTGACTTAGAAAAATTTGACAAAATTATAATATCAAAAATATTAAAAAAATATCCTAAAAAAATATCAAAAGCAATTTTAAAATTATGCAAGAGCTTATAAAACAAGAAATTTTTGAATTGGAATTACTTGAATACTTAAAAAATAAAAATTTACTGAAAGATTTAATCTTTGTAGGTGAAACAATGTTAAGATTATGCTATGAACTGCCAGATATTCAGTAGATTTAGATTTCTGGTTTAAAAAAAGAATTGAATTCAACAAATTTTTTTTAAATATGAAAGATATACTTGCACAAAGATATACAATTACTGATAAAGAAAATAAATTTTTTACTTTATTGTTTGAAATAAAATCTGAGAATTATCCAAGAAAACTTAAAATTGAAATAAGAAAAAAAGTTATAAATTCTGGATATGAAAAAAAATAGCTTTTTCTAAAGATTCAAACATACAAGTGTTATTGACCTGTTTAGATCTTGAATCTACTATGAAGAGTAAAATTGAAACTTTTATAGAAAGAAAAGAAATCAGAGATTGTTTTGACATAGAATTTTTATTAAAAAAAGGTGTAGAAATTAAAACATCAAAAAAGAATTTGTTAAAAATGAAACAGATAATTGAAAAGTTTAAACCTATAAACTACAAAGTCACACTGGGTTCTGTTTTAGAACCTGAACTACGAAAGTATTATATTGGTGAAAAATTTAAATTCTTAGTGGCAAAACTAAATGAAAAGTTGTAGTGTAGAAATTAAATAAATGAATAATTTATTACCACAAGTAAAGTTGCGGAATTATTCTAGAGATTTGAAATACCACAGAGAAAATTA
>JBKBRH010000103.1:0-3566 GCA_046292225.1 Endomicrobiia bacterium | reverse complement strand
AACAGAAATATTTCATTTCTTCAGTTACTATATTTTCATTTAATGCAGCAATAGAGGTTAAGATTTTAAAAGTAGAACCTGGTGGATATAAACCTTGTATTGCTCTGTTAAATAAAGGTAAATTTCTATCTTGTAAAACTTTTCTTCTTTCATCTTTAGATAAAGATATAAATATATTTGGATCAAAATCTTTATAGGAGACTAAGATTCGTACAGCACCGTTGTTAGGATCAATTCCTACTATAGCACCATTTTTTCCTGTAGATTCTAATGCCTTTCTTGCAACAATTTGTAGTTCACTGTCTATTGTAAGCAACAAATTATCTCCTGCTGAAGGTAGCAAATTTTTTAATATTTTTGTAGGATTACCTTTTGCGTCAACTTCCATTATTAAAGCTCCGTTTCTTCCTCTTAAATATTCTTCATAACTTTTTTCTATCCCTTGTTTACCAATATAGTCAGAATAATTATATCCTTTTGATTTTAACAAATTATACTCGTTTAAAGTAAGTTCGCCAGTGTATCCTATAATATGTGCAAAATTTTCGTTTTCAGTATATCTTCGTTTAAATTCTGTAGAAATAAAGATGTTGCTTATTCTATGTCTCATAGATAATAATTCAAAAACAACTTTTCGGTCAACATCATCTGCTAATGGCACAATTTTTTGTGTTCTTATTGCAAAAAATAGTTTTTCTTTACTTTGAGGTAAAAATGTTAACAAAGTTTTTACTTCGTTAGGATGAGATTCTCTGATTGGATAGTATAAAATAGTTATAGAAGGTCGGTTATCTGCTAAAGTTTTAGCATTGATATCATAAATGTTACCTCGGGGAGCGTTTAAAGTATAAATTCGTAATCTGTTTTGTTCTGCAACATTATAATAATATTCTCCACGGATAATTTGGTAATAAAAAATGAGGATATATAATAAAATAGGAAAAGCTAAAAGTATATATGTTATAGTGGAGATATTTTTTTGTAATTTTTGTTTTAATATATATGGAACATTTTCCCAATCCATAGTTTATATTAATTTCCATTTTTTATAGTACCATACAAAAATTTGTATTACAAAAAGTCCAAAAATAGAATTTGTGATCGGGCTTAAAATAAAATAAATGATATTTCCTTTTTCAAGATTTAACAATTTTGATAACACAAAATAAATTAAGAAATAAACTAAAGAACTTAAAAATAAAACAATAATTTGCACTTTCATAAGATTTTCGTTTACTCGTTTGTTCAACCATCCTGATAAATATCCTAAAGTAGAAAGTGATAGAGTTTGTACCCCAAAAAAGTTTAAATGTAAAAAATCGGCAACTATCCCTAAGATAAAACCTGTTATAGTAGATGTGGTATGGTTTAAAAATAACGCGGTAAATATTGTATATATTAACCATAAATTCGGTCTTATAAAGTATGGAAAAGTTTTATATATTAATACCTCAAGGAATAACAGAAAGAAGATTGAAGTTAAAATTATTAGAATTTTTTTCATTCTCTTATGTTTAAAATAATTAATAAATTTTTTAATACATTTATATTAAAGCTAGGTTTGACAATTGCTCGTTTAAAAATTTTTGTAGTAGAAGTTTCTATTTTTATAACTTTACCTATTTCTATATTTTCAGGGATATTGTTTAATTCACTTGTAACAACAATATCTCCGATTTTAATATCATCATCAGGCAAAATATAATCTAATATTAAATTTGCATAAGAACTACCTATTATTATACCTTCTATATTTTTATTCTTAATTTTAACAGGTACAGCACTTAACGGATTTGTAATTAATAAAATTTTTGCTTTATTATTTTCTATTGACCAAATCCTACCTATAAAATAGAACTTATCAATATCTTCATTTAATATAACAGGCATATCTTCTTTTACTTCTTTATAGTTATCATTTATTGAGACAATCACAAAATCGTACCAGCTTTGGTAATCTCTTAATATAACTTTACAGTCTAAAAATTTATATTTTAAATTTTTTTTAATATTGTTTATTTCTTCTTGCTGAAATTTTTGTGTTAAAAATTCTTGTATTTTTAAGTTTTTTAAAAAATCTTTTTTAATTTTTTGTTTCAATTTTAAATTTTCTTCGTACATATACGATAAATAAATAAATTTATTTGCTGTAGCTATAGGATAGTCAACTATTTCATAAATAGGTTTATAGTTAAAATATAAGAAGTATTTTATAAAAGAAGAGATAGTTTTTAAATAATAAGTTGTTTGTGTGTTTGAGAGAGTTAATGTAAAAACAATGGATAAGAAATATATTAGTGTGGGCTTATTTTTTTTGACAAAATCTCTAAAAGTCATTTAATATATTTTTTTTCTTTTTATATGATCAAGTTCTTCTAAATATTTTCCTGTACCTCTGACTACACAAGTTATAGGATCATCTGCTATTTTTACAGGCAACCCTGTTTCTTTGTTGATCAGTTTATCAATACCTCTTAGCAAAGAACCGCCGCCAGCTAATGTTATCCCTGTTTCTACTAGATCTGCAGCAAGTTCTGCTGGTGTGTTCTCTAAAGCATCTTTTATTAACGCAATAATTGCACTTACAGGTTCCATCAAAGCAGATCTAATTTCTTCAGAAGTTACAGTGATTGTTTTAGGAAGCCCGGTCACTTGATCTCTACCTTTCACCTCCATAGTAAGTTCTTCTTCTAAAGGATAAACAGAGCCAATTTTAATTTTTATATCTTCTGCTGTATTTTCTCCAATAAATAAGTTATATCTTCTTCTAAAATATTGTATAATTGCTTCATCAAGTTCATCACCAGCGATGTCTATTGATTTACTTACAACCATCCCACCTAAGGATATTACTCCAACTTCTGTTGTTCCTCCGCCAATGTCAACTATCATGTTGCCTTGTGGTTGTTGAATTTCTATTCCTGCACCGATAGCTGCAGCCATCGGTTCTTCAATTAAATAGATTTCTCTTGCACCTGCTTGTAAAGCAGATTCTCTTACTGCTCTTCGTTCAACTTCTGTTATTCCGGAAGGTATGCCAATAACAATTCTCGGATGTAACAATGTTCTTTTGTTGTGAACTTTTTGTATAAAATATCTTATCATTTTTTCTGTAATTTCAAAATCAGCTATTACTCCGTTACGTAGAGGTCTTACTGCAGTAATATTCGCAGGAGTTTTTCCTAACATTCTTTTTGCTTCAGCACCAATTGCAAGGACTTCTTTTGTATCTTTATCTACTGCTACAACAGAAGGTTCACAAAGGACAATCCCCTGACCTTTTACATATACAAGCACAGATGCGGTACCTAAATCCATCCCCATATCGTTTGAAAAAAGTTTAAAAATAAAATCAAACATAACTTTTATATTTTAAGTTTTATTTAAATTTAACGATATATAAAGGTGCGTTATCACCTTTTCTATTTCCTAAAAATGCTGTTTTTAAATATCCAGAGTTTATATCTTGATATTTTGGAATTATTACTTTTATTAATTTTTCAGACAAAGATTTGGTATAAAGATATCTATTAGCAATTCTGTATTGGTTGAAAACTTCTTTAGTA
>JBKBRH010000102.1:0-3621 GCA_046292225.1 Endomicrobiia bacterium | reverse complement strand
TGGAAGTTTGTAGATATTTTTGTATATTGTCATTGGTTGTGGAATATATTGATAAGTTAAAAAATAATCAATTGCTTCATAATTTATTTCAGGTGTAGTGTTAAAATAAACAAGGATAGATTTTATCTCAGAAGCAAATACTAAGCTTCCGTTATAGAAAGTATAATACAACGGTTTTTTCCCTACTCTGTCTCTTGCTAAAAACAAAACTTGTTTTCTCTCATCCCATAAAGCAAACGCAAACATACCACGAAGAAATTTTAAGCAATCTACACCGAAGGTCTCGTACAAATGTAGTATAGGTTCAACATCTGTTTTTGTATAAAACCTATGCCAGGTTTCTTTTAGTTTATCACGTAACTCTAAAAAATTATAAATCTCGCCATTACAAACTATCCATATAGTTTTATCTTCGTTATGTATTGGTTGTGACCC
Source organism: Endomicrobiia bacterium (assembly GCA_046292225.1). GTDB lineage: Bacteria > Elusimicrobiota > Endomicrobiia > DTEH01 > DTEH01 > JANXDG01. Next base: position 3,186 of record JBKBRH010000102.1, on the reverse strand, counting down.
TGTTTTTAAATCAATAATTGCCAACCGTCTTATACCTAAACCTATAGCAGGAAATTTTTCATTTATATAAAACCCTTCCTCATCAGGACCACGATGTTTCATCACATCACACATTTTTTTAATGATATCTTCTTCTATTTGTTTATCAGAAAAATTATATATTCCAGCTATTCCACACATATCATTTTAAAAATTTTATCTTAAGTATAGTAATAATTCCTATTATTGCATCCTTAAACTTAATTTTTTTACCCTGTTGTAAAGTTCGCGGGTTATAACTTATTGGTAATTCTAAGATTCCATATCCATTTTTTAAAAATCTACAAGTAAGTTCTGCTTCTATTTCAAACCGTTTACTTTCCAACTTCATATTTTCCAAAACTTTTCTGTGAAAAATTTTGTAACAAGTATAAGAATCTGTTACTTTGTATCTAAAAAGAAAACTTATGAACCAACTTATAATTTTATTTCCTAAATAATACTTTTTATATCTCACAGGATTTTCTTTTAAAAACCGTGAACCATAAACTATCAAATTTTCGTTTTTTAATATCGGTTTAATTAAATTTTTTAATTCTTCGGGATTATATTCTAAATCAGCATCTTGTATCGCTATAATATCGCCGGAAGAACTTTTTATTCCTGTAATTACAGCTGCACCTTTACCTTCATTTCTATTATGAAAAACAATTTTTAACTTCTGATCTTTACTTTGTAATTTTTTTAAAACATTCGGTGTGCTATCTGTAGAACCGTCATCTACAATTATAATTTCTTTCTCAATACCAAAATCTATCATTTCTAATTTTTCTACAACTTTTTTTATAGTTTCTTCTTCGTTATACACTGGAATTATTATTGAAATTTTCATATAAAAATTTTTCTCATATAATTAATATCATATCAACACTAACTAATTACTCATTCATTTCTTTTAAATTTGTCCATAAAGTAACAAACTTTGATACAATTTTTCCCCAGGTATAATTTTGTTCTATTAATTTTCTTCCGTTGAAGGCAATTTTTTCATATAGATTTCTGTTTTCTAACAAAAGTTTAATCCCTAAAGCAAATTCTTCTGGTTTGTCTGCAATTAAAACGTTTTCTTTATCTTTTAACTCTGGAATACCTTCAGACGCAATCGTTGTTATTACAGAAGGTTTACCCATAGATAACGCTTCAAGAATTTTGTTTTTTATTCCTGAACCACTTATCATCGGACAAATGTTTACATCACAGCCTGCAATATACACTCTTAAATCATCTACATAACCTTTAACTATTATATTTTCACTTTTATACTTTAATATTTCTTTTGTTGGATTAGGCCCTACTATGTAAAATTTAACCTCTGGGATTAATTTTTTCAAAATAGGAAAAACATTTTTTAAAAACCATAAACATCCGTCAATATTCGGCCTAAAACTCATTATCCCACGAAAAAGTATTGAAGGTGAAGATATATTATATTCTTTTTTGAACTTTAAAATTTCTTCTTCTTTGAAAACTTTAAAATACTCTATATCTACCCCGTTTGGTATCACTTCAATTTTATCTTCTTTTATTTGACTTTTTGAAACAAGCCATTGTTTATCTTTTTCAGACACAACTGTAATTCTTATAAACATATTGTTAAACTTGTTTTCAAAACTTAAAATTTTTTTATACTGAAAATACCAATATATTTTTCTTAAAACATTTTTGTCTGACAAAAAGTTTCTATAAAACAACATACTCATCGCATCATGATAATGTAAAAATTTATAAAATTTTCTGTCAATAAAATTGCTATATACAGCAGTTGTTAAAAAATCAAAAAAAATAATGTCAAAATCTATCTTTTTAACTAAACTTAAAAGTTTTTCTTTAAACTCTAAAGAAAAAAATTGTTTAACATTATATGGTATTGACTCAAAAAAAAGATTATAAAATCTTTTTAAAATGTTTTGTGAGGGGACAAAAATTATTAATTCTAACCATTTAGAATATTTTTTAATTTCAGGAACAAAAATTTTTTCTTCTTCAGAAATAAAACTTATTAAGAAAACTTCGTTCGTTTTTGAAAACTCCTTTATCAGATTATACAATGGAAGTTTAACTCCTTCATTAGGAGGGTAGGGGAATGTATGTGATACAATTAAAATTCTCATTAAAAATTCTTTCTTTGAACCACCTACTTCTTTCTTTGTTGAGTCTCGTCTTTAATTTCATTTTCTTTGTCTGGCTCAAAAAATTTTTTTCTTATAGTTCCTTCCAACTCTTTTAGTAAGCTTTCATTTGATTTTAAATAATTTTTTACCTGATCTCTACCCTGACCTAATTTTTCGTTCTTATAAGTATACCATGAACCTGCTTTTTCTATTAACCCTTCCTCTACTGCTACATCTAACAAACATCCATTTTTGTCAATCCCCGTGTCGTAATAAAACTCGTATGAGGCTTCTTTAAACGGCGCTGCAACTTTGTTTTTTGCAACTTTTACTTTTACCCAAGAACCTACCATTTCATCACCTATTTTTATACTATCAGACTTTCTCACTTCAAGCCGAACCGATGCATAAAATTTTAATGCTAACCCACCTGTAGTTGTTTCCGGCGAGCCAAACATAACACCAATTTTATGTCTTATCTGATTTATAAAAATTATAACTGATTTTGATTTATTCACAGCAGCAGTAAGTTTTCTTAACGCTTGAGACATAAGCCGTGCCTGAAGACCAATCTGTGCTTCACCCATCTCTCCTTCAATCTCTGCTTTTGGAACTAAGGCAGCAACCGAATCTATTATCACCACATCAACTGCACCACTACGTACAAGTGTCTCTGCAATCTCTAACGCTTGTTCTCCATAGTCTGGTTGAGAAACATACATATTTTCAACATCAACACCTAACTTTTTTGCAAAATTAGGATCAAACGCATGTTCAGCATCAATCATTGCAGCAATACCACCTTGTTTTTGTGCTTCAGCAGCAATTGTCAACGCAAGCGTAGTTTTACCAGACGCTTCAGGACCAAAAATTTCTATAACTCTTCCTCGCGGAATTCCACCTACACCTAATGCTAAATCAAGTGATAAAATCCCTGTAGGTATAACTTCTACTTGAAGTTTTTTCCTTTCACCAAGTTTTACAATAGCTTCTTTGCCATATTCTTTTTCAATCTGTGATATAGCAAGATTTAACG
>JBKBRH010000101.1:0-3656 GCA_046292225.1 Endomicrobiia bacterium | reverse complement strand
ATCTCGTCCCATGCTTTATCTATTCCAAAAATCCAAGAAAACAATATCGCTTCTACACAACCAAATAAAACTAAACAAAAAGTTCCACCCCAAAAATCAAGTTCATCAACAACACCATGTTTTAACAAAAATATTGAAGGTTGACATAGAATAAAAGTTATCACAGCATAAGACAAAACAGCGTCTTTTTTAGGTATATCAAACTCATCTTCAAGAAAAGTTATTGCAGGCTGTGCTAGTGATACTGACGAAGTTATCCCTGCTAAAAATAATAATAAAAACCAACAAAATGCAAAAAATGTTCCAAAAGATATTTGTTTAAAAATAAGTGGGATTGTTACAAAACCTAAATCAAACGCGCTTGAAGATGCTATCTCTACAGCTCTTTGTGGACCTAAAAAACTAAACGCTGCAGGAATTACTATACTTGCTCCTAAAACTACTTCTACAAATTCGTTTGTAACAGCAGAAGTTAGACCTGAAAGTATCACATCGTCATTCTTGTTGAGATAACTTGCATATGTAAGTATTACACCAATACCTACTGAAAGTGTAAAAAATATCTGTCCACAAGCAGCAAGCCATACTTTAGGATCTAAAAGTTTGCTAAAATCTGGTTTCCATAAAAATTCTAAACCTTTTATAGGATTATTTTGTGGAAATTCAGGATTTATACTTCCTAAAGACAATACTCTTATCATTAAAAATATTGCTAAAATAAATAACAATGGCATCGCCCAATTACAAAATTTTTCAATCCCTTTTTTTATACCAAAAAATACAACAATGACATTAATTGCAAATGTTAATATAAAAAACAAATATGAAAAATAACTTTCTCTATACCATACTAAAAACTCTTTCATTTGTTCTGCCGTAGTAATCAAAGAAAATTTTGATGTTAAAGAAAAAATTGTATATCCTAAAAGCCAGGATTCTATATATGTATAATACATAAATATTACTAAAGGACCAAAAATTCCTATAACACCAAAATATTTTATAAATTTATTTTTTTGCCACATAGTATTAAAAATTCCAGGTGCTGTCCCATGACCAAACCCTCCTCCAAACCGTCCCGCAGTCCATTCTATCCACATAAGAGGAAGACCTAATAAAAGAAAAGAAATTATATATGGAATCATAAACACACCACCACCATTTTTTACTGCTTGCACTGGAAACCTTAAAAAATTTCCAAGTCCTACTGCAGAACCTGCTACTGCTAAAATTATACCAATTTTTGTTCCCCAAGATTCACGTTTTTTATCTATATTCATAAAACTTCTCCAATTTATACAAAATTATTAAACTATCGTTTTTTTTAATTTTAATAAATCTTTAATTTGTTTTTTAGAAAGTGTATTTGTTTTACCTAAAAGTTTTGTAAAATATACCACTTTTGCTAATTGTTCAACTTTTAAAGTTATAAAAAATGCTTTTTGTAAATCTTCTGCTAAAGCCAACAATCCATGATTTTTTAATAAAAATACATTAGAAGTAAAAATGTATTTTTTAACTTTGTTTACCAAATCTTGGGTATAAAATGGTGCGTATTCAATAGTAGGAATTTTTTCTTTTACTGTGAAAACAACTTCAGGTAAAATTGGTTTATTAAGTTTTATATCTGCTACAGATAATATTGTTGAAAACAAAGGGTGTGTATGTATTATTGCTTTGATATCTTTACGATATTTATAAATCATAAGATGCAGTTTATACTCTCCTGAAGGTAAATTTTTACCACTAACTTTTTTACCATCAAGATTTAAAATAACTAAATCGCTAACAGACAAATTTGATTTGTTTTTCTGTTTTGGAGTAATAAGGATTTTATTTGAAGAAATTTTGTAAGAAATATTACCATCAGTTGCCAACATAAACTCTTTTTCAGCAAGATACTTACAGATGTTTATTATTTCCTTTTTGACATTTTCCATTTAAAAAATTTACAGCATCAACTTTTATATTTTGTTTTTGAAATCTTATACATTTTTAAAAGATAATCTACTAATCCTGATAACAAATAAATTGAAAAAATTATAAATATAGAACTTTCTGGGTAAGCAAAAATTAAAAGAATTAAAGCTAAAATTAACGAAAATAATTTAAACGAAACTTTTTGTGTTAATTTTATGTTATTAAATTTTAAATATCTTAATTTTGTAACCATAAGCATAGAAAGTATTAAAATTATTGCAGGAAGAAAGTTTAGTATAATAGGTACAAAAGAAATTAATAATGTTAAATGCCGTTTTATTAGAGTTTCTTGAGTTAATACACTTATCAATAAAACAATTGATACAATAACACCAGCAGCAGCAGGTGTTGGCAAACCTTCTATATATTGTAATGGTTTAATTTTATCTTCTTTATTATAAGAAACAACATTAAATCTTGCCAATCTTATCGCTCCAAAAAAAATATATAAAAAACACAAAACAATACCACTAAAACCATATTTGTACATTACTAACTGCCAAATTAAAATCATCGGTGAAATACAAAAAGTTACAAAATCAGAAAGAGAATCTAATTCTAGACCTAAAAAATTTGTAATTTTTTTTGCTCTTGCAATAACTCCATCTATACCGTCAAATAATATACCTAAAATTATAAGCCAAGAAGATTTCACAAACTCGCCTTTGATACTTAAAACAATAGACCAAAATCCACAAAACATATTTCCCACAGTAAAAATTGTAGGAAATAAATATAAAAACGAATTCATTTTTTAAATTATTGTAAAAATTTATTTTTCACAGCAACAACTGTAATTCCAGCAAATACTTTTTGTTTATTTTTAACTAAAATCATATATTTATCTTTAGGAAATTCAAAATTTACCTGTGAACCTAAAAGTATCGCACCAATTTTATCTCCTTGTGAAACAAAACCTCCCTTTTTAACCCAGCAAACAATCCTTCGTGCTAGAATACCTGCAATTTGTGTTATTATAAGTTTATCTTTATCTTTTGTTTCTAATTCAATAATATTTTTTTCATTAAAATTTCCAGAAAAAATTTTCCCAGCAGGCAAAAATTTTCCAGGTTTATAAGAGATATCTTTTATGCTACAATCTACTGGTGCACGCTGAATATGTACATCAAATATTGATATAAAAATTTTTATACAATAACTTTCTTTTGTCTCTATAATATCAAAAATCCTACCATCTGCAGGAGAAAATAGAAAAGAATCATCTTTTTTAATCTTTCTTTGTGGATCACGAAAAAAATTAACTAACAACAAAGTTAAAATACAAAAAAATATTACGAAAGATAAAAGTAAAAAAGAATTATATACTAAACTTAAAATCCAAAGAACTACTGTAAAAAAAGCAAAAAGAACTACAAATTGTCTTGCTTCTTTTATCATAAAGTTTTTCTACTCTAACAAAAATTTCAATAAAACTTTATTTCATCCATGGCATCATATCTCTCAATTTTTTGCCTACTTCTTCAATAGGATGTTCGTCACCTTTTTTTAACAACTCATTAAATTTTTGTCTACCAGTTTTATTTTCTTTTATCCATTCACGGGCAAATTTCCCTGTCTGTATTTCTTTTAAAATTTTTCTCATAACTTTTTTAACTTTATCATTTATAATTCTTGGACCACGACTTAAATCTCCATAACATGCTGTATTAGAAACA
>JBKBRH010000100.1:0-3733 GCA_046292225.1 Endomicrobiia bacterium | reverse complement strand
ATATCAATTCATTCAACATTTAGAAAAAGAGAGAATTTTGGTATAATAGATATTGATTATCATGATTTTCAATCGTGTAAAGAATCTACGGCCGAAATTTATAGACTATTATATAAACAAAATAAAAATATAGAAATAAAAAAAGAAGATTTTGTTGGCAAAATTGTGTTAAGTATAACTCAAAAGTTAATCTCAGAATCAAAAGAGCTAAAAGAAAAAAAATTTGATATAGTAAAAAAAACAACTTCTAATATTTCTATTTCATATAATTCTCAAAAAATGACTGAAAATGTTAAGAAAAAAATAATTGTTATAGATCCTGGTCATGGTGGAGAAGATCCAGGTGCTGTTGGAATCTATAATAATCAAGAAAAATATATTAATCTTAAAATAGCAAAATTTTTAAAAGAAAAACTTGAAACAGATGGTAATTTTGTTGTATTTCTTACACGACAAGAAGATATTTTTGTTCCACTTGTTAAAAGGACTGAATTTGCTAATAGTAAAAATGCTGATCTGTTTGTGTCTATTCATTGTAATGCTTCAGAAAAAAGATCTAAAACTGATCATGGATTTGAGATATATTTTTTGTCTGAGATAGCAACAGATCCTGATGCTGTTGCTACTGAAAAACTTGAAAATGAAGTTGTAAGGTTTGAAAAACAAACAGAAGAGTTGACTAAATTACAAAAAATTTTGTGGTCTATGATAGTTAATGAGTTTATTAACGAATCATCCAAACTTTGTAGTTTAATAGGTCAAGAAGTGACTCAAAGAACAAAACAGAATTATCGTGGAGTAAAACAAGCAGGGTTTTATGTTTTAAGAGGAGCACAAATGCCAGCTATGCTTGTAGAATGCGGGTTTATCTCAAATCCTACTGAAGAACTAAAATTGATAATGCCTGAATTTCAAAAATTAATAGCAGACGGAATTTATTCTGGTATTAAAAAGTATTTTGAAAATGAAAAAAATTAAAAAATCTGAATTACCTATAGGAATATTTGATTCTGGTTTAGGTGGACTTACTGTAGTAAAAGAAATTATAAATCTTTTACCTAACGAAGATATAATTTATCTAGGTGATACAGCAAGGGTACCTTATGGCAGTAAATCAAAAGAAACTATAATAAAATATTCTATACAGAACACAAAATTTTTACTAAAACATAATATAAAACTTTTAGTTGTTGCGTGTAACACTTCTTCTTCTTATGCTGTAGAAAAATTAAAAAAAGATTTTAAAAAACTGCATATAATAGAAGTGGTAACTCCTGGAGCAAAAACTGCTTTAAAAACAACAAAAAATTATAAAATAGGTGTTATAGGAACAAAAGCGACTATTAAAAGTCGTTCTTATGAAAAAATAATTAAAAAATTGTGCAAGAAAGCTAAAGTATATATGCAAGCAACACCTTTGTTTGTTCCGCTGATAGAAGAAGGTTGGGTTGATGAAGTTTATAAAAATAAAAAGTATACTCAAAAACAAAGAATTAACAATAAAAATATTATAAAACAAGTTGCAATAGAATATTTAAAATCTTTAAAAAAACAAAATATAGATGTTTTAGTTTTAGGATGCACTCATTATCCAGCAATAAAGATGATTTTACAAGATATAGTTGGTAATAAAGTTAAAATAGTTGATTCTGCAGTAGAGACTTCAAAAGAAGTTAAAGAAGTATTAATTAAAAATAATTTGCTAAATTCTAAGAAAACAGGTAAGATTAAATTCTATGTAACTGATGATCCGCAGAGCTTTAAAATCATAGGTTCAATGTTGTTAAACAAAAAAATTCAAAATGTTAAAAAAATAGAAGTTTCAATTTTGGAAAAATAAAAATATGGAAAACAAAAAATTCTTATATTCAGTATATATAGAAACATATTTTTCATCAGCACATAAACTAAAGAATTACAAAGGTAAATGTGAAAACTTGCATGGGCACAATTGGAAAATATGTGTTGAAGTATCTAAAGAAAAACTTGATAAACAACAAATGGTAATAGATTTTGTAAAGTTAAAAGAGATAGTTAATAAAATTATAAAAAATATTGACCATAAATATTTAAACGAAATAAATTATTTTAAACTCAACCAGCCAACAGCTGAAAATATTGCAAAATATGTTTGTGATAATCTTAAAATTTTACTTAAAAAATATAAGATTAAGAAAATAAAAATAACCGTTTGGGAAACACCACTTCAGTATGCAAGTTATGAAGAAGAGATTGAATAAAAAGTGTGTTGTTTTACTTTCTGGCGGGTTAGACTCTTCTACTACTTTGTTTTATGTTAAGAAAAAAGGTTTTAGACCGCAATGTTTGATTTTTGACTATGGACAAAGACATAGAAAAGAAATAAATTCTGCTAAAAAAATTGCTTCTTATTTAAAAGTCAAATATTATATAGTAAAAATTCAACTTCCGTGGAAAGGTAGTTCTTTGTTAGATAAAAATTTATCTTTACCTGTTAAAAAAATAAAAAATGTTATCCCGTCAACTTATGTTCCAGCAAGAAATCTTATATTTTTAAGTTTTGCAGTATCTTTTGCTGAAACAATAAATGCAAGATATGTTTTCTACGGAGCTAACCAGATAGATTTTTCTGGTTATCCAGATTGTAGAGAAGAGTTTATAAATAAATTACAAGAAACTATAGATGTAGGAATAAAATCTTCAATAAAAGGGGAAAAAATAATTATTAAAGCTCCTTTGTTAAAGTTGTCAAAAGAACAAATTATAAAGCTTGCCTTAAAGTTAAAAGTTCCACTTAATCTTACCTGGAGTTGTTATAAAGGTGATAAAAAACCCTGTGGTGTATGTGATTCTTGTAGAATTCGTGCTGAAGGATTTAAAAAGGCTGATGTTGAAGATCCGTTGCTTAAATAGTTTTTCTAATATGAATATAAAAGAAATATTTTTTTCTTATCAAGGTGAGGCTAAATATATAGGTTATCCTACATTGTTTGTAAGATTTGCTGGATGTAATTTAAACTGTTTTTATTGCGATACAAAAAAAGCAAAAAAAGTTAATTTTAAAGACAAAAAGGATATTGATGAAGTTTTAAAAATTATTGATATGTTTGTTAAAAAATATAAACCTAAATTTATAAGTTTTACTGGTGGTGAACCTCTAATACAAGATGAAAATGAACTGGTAAATTTTTTACAAAGAATAAAAAAATATAATACAAAAATTTATTTAGAAACAAATGCTACATTGCCAAAGAAGTTAATAAAAATAATAAAATTTTTAGATGTGATCTCTGTTAATTTAAAACTTCCAATAGACGATGTTAAAAATTTTGATACTTTTAAATTGGTAAAAAGAAGTATAGATTTGTGTAAGATGTTTAATAAAGAGTTTTTTGTTAAAATAGTTATCACAAAAAATTATTATGAAAAAAAATTGATAATAAAAATAAAAAAATTCTTAAATGAGACAAAACCAGATCTTTTGATACTGCAACCAGAAACTACATACTTTAAAAAAGCTAATAAAAATATTTTTCTGAATTTGTGTAATTTATATTCTCAAATAAAAAATGCGGTTTCTTATATTCATATAATACCTCAGCTACATAGAGTTGTATGGAGAATAAAGTAAAATATATTTTTATTACAGGGTTGCCTAAGAGTGGAAAAACAACATTAATTAAAAAAATTGTGTCACTATATAAGTCAGAAACTGTTGGTTTTTATACTGAAGAAATTTTAGATACAAAAAATG
>JBKBRH010000099.1:0-3734 GCA_046292225.1 Endomicrobiia bacterium | reverse complement strand
ATTTCTTTATAGATCATTTTTGAACATCCTGTTAATGTGAGTAAAATTAAAAAGTTAAATATTAAAAATTTTTTGTTTTAAAAAGGGACATATTAGCGTAGATGATTTATATGCCACTGTAAGAATGAAATATCCTAATATAGGTTATGCAACAGTACATAGGACTTTAAAACTTTTCAAAAAAATAGGTATTGCTGAAGAGGTAAAAATTGATAATCAAAAAGCTCTTTATGAGCATAAATATAAAGATGACCACCATGACCATTTAGTATGTATAAAATGTGCTAAATTAATAGAAATTTCTTCTGAAGAGATTGAATATTTACAGGAAAAATTAGCTAAAAAAAATAATTTTAAAGTTTTAGAACATAAATTAATACTTTACGGTGTTTGCAAACAATGTAATAAAAAAATATAATTTTATGAAAAAAGATATAACTCAACTTCAACAAAAACAAAAAGGTATAGTAGTAGAAATTTTAGGTGGTTGTGGATTACAAAAAAAATTGGATGCTATGGGAATTAGGATAGGAGTAGAGATTGTTAAAGTTTCTTTACCTTCTTTTAAAGGCCCTGTGGTAATAAGTGTTGGTAATAGTCAGGTTGCTTTAGGTTATGGTATGGCAAAAAAAATTATTGTAGAAGTTTAATTTTTAAATTATAACTATTATGAAAAAGATATTATTGATAGGCAACCCTAATGTTGGTAAAAGTGTAATTTTTTCACATTTAACAGGTGTAGATGTAATTTCTTCTAATTATCCAGGTACCACAGTTGAGTTTGTAAAAGGGTATCTAAAATTTGAAAGTGAAACGTATGAGGTAATTGATTTACCAGGAATATATTCATTAGAACCAACTACGAAAGCGGAAGAAGTTGCAGTAAAAATATTAGAAGAAACTTTATATTCAAAAGAATTATATATTGTAGTAAACATATTAGATGCAACAAATCTTGAACGAAATCTGAATCTTACATTACAACTTATCAAAAAAAGACTTCCTATTATTTTAGTTTTAAATTTCTGTGATGAGATCAAACATAAAGGCATTTCAATTGATTATAATAAACTTCAAAAGATTTTAGACATTCCTATAGTTTCTAGTTGTGCTCGTAGTGGTGAAGGAATAAAAGATCTAATAACTAAGTTAAAACAACCAAAAATTTCCAATTTTGATTTTGATTTAGAAAAAAAATGGGATAAAATTGGCGAAATTATAACCCAAGTACAAAAAATTACTCATAGACATCATACATTACTTGATAGAATTTCAGAGATTTCAATTCATCCTTTAGGTGGATTAATTATAGCATTTTTAGTTTTAGTTTTGTCGTTTTTATCTACAAGATTTATTGCTGAAAGTTTAATAGGATATATTTTAGATCCTTTATTTAACAAATTATACTTATCTTTTTTAGAAAGTATATTTTTAAGCTTTCCTAAAATTATTAGAGATATTTTTTTAGGTAAAAATCCACAACCCATGGAGTCTTTTGGAATACTTACCACTGGAGTTTATATTCCTATCGTAGTTGTACTACCTTATATTTTATCTTTTTATTTTATTCTTAGCATATTAGAAGACATAGGATATTTGCCAAGATTAGCTATTATGTTAGATAATTTTTTACATAAATTAGGTGTACATGGTTATACTTCTATATCTGTACTTTTAGGTTTTGGTTGTAAAGTTCCGGGTATTTTAGCAACAAGAATTTTAGAAACAAAAAGAGAAAAAATTATAGCATCAGTTTTAGTTTTGATGATAGCACCATGTATGCCACAAACAGCAATGATTGTAAGTTTAGTTTCACCTTATGGGATAAAATATGTTGTGTTAGTTTTTTTTATTATATTTTTAAATGCTATATTGATTTCTTTTTTATTAAACAATTTTCTTATAAAAGGAGAAATACCAGAGTTGTTTTTAGAGATTCCGCCATATAGAATGCTACATTTCCCAACATTGGCTAAAAAAGTTTATATTAGAATTAAAGAATTTTTTCTTGATGCGGTACCGCTTATTTTTTTAGGTATAGTTATAATTAATATTTTTGAACTTTTTAGTATAGATAAGTTAATAATATCAAGTTTTGGAAAAATTTTTATGCCAATTTTAGGTTTGCCTTATGAAGTTTCCTCTGTTGTGATATTAGGTTTTTTAAGAAAAGATGTTTCAATTGCGTTACTTAGACCATTTAATTTGAGTATAAATCAGTTAATTGTTGCATCAGTATTTATGGTTTTATATTTACCTTGTGTGTCAACATTTTTTATTTTGTTAAAAGAACATGGTATCAAAACAACTTTGAAAATAATTTTGTTAATGTTTTTTGGAGGACTTTTGTTAGGATTTATAATTAGAAACATTATTTCTTTTCAACTATTGACTTAATGTTGATTATATCATATTAAAAAAAACAAAGTGAGAGGGTTAGAAAGTAATAAAGAAAGATTATATACTATTCTTCTGTAATCTTTCCTTGATGGAAAGAATTCCAAAAGTTTTATATCTCTCTGTTAAAGATGGGAATAAAACAATTTATGGGTTTACAAAACTTAAGCAAAAAGGAGGTATATTTAAATAATCCGGCGAGTTCTATTTTATATTCTATAGGGCAGGTATAAATTTTAGAATTCGGCGTGGAAAAATAAAATTTTGCCCTAAATTTTAATTATAGGAGAAAAAAAAATAATGAATATATATGTAGGAAATCTACCAAAAGATGTAAATGAAGAAGAATTAAGACAACAATTTATTGTATATGGAGATGTTTCTTCTTGTACAATAATAAAAGATAAGTTTACTGGTGAATCAAGAGGATTTGGGTTTGTAGAAATGCCATCAAAAGAACAAGCACAGAACGCAATTTCTTCTCTCAATGGTAAAGAATTTAAAGGTAAACCTATCACAGTAAATGAGGCAAGACCAAAAAATAATAGAAATAAAAGACACAGTGCTAACAAATGGGTAAATAACAGAAGAAATAACAATCGTAGATTTAATATGTGGTAAGGTTTAGTAAAAAATAGGTAGGTGCATAAAATTTTTTCTATAAATTTTAGGATAATTTATGCACCTTCTATGAATAATTATTTTTTCTCATCTTTTTATAAAATTATCTATTTAAACTTGTTATAACTTACAAAATTTTATATAAAAATTTTAGAACTTTTCTTTATATTTTCAAGCTGGTATGAAAAAAATTTTTGTTAAAACCTTTGGTTGTCAGATGAATATTGCTGATTCTGAAAATGTTGTTTCTATGTTAATAAACAGTGGTGATTTTGAAATAACACATAGTATAAATCAGGCAGATGTTATAATTGTTAATACTTGTTCTGTTCGCAAACATGCTGAAGATAGAGAAGAATCGTTCATAGGACATCTTAAAAAATTAAAAGTTAAAAATGAAGAACTAAAAATTATTATTTTAGGTTGTTTTGCACAAAATGCTAAATCTGAATTACAAAAAAAATTTCCTTTTGTAGATTTAATAATAGGACCTTTGGATTACGAATATTTATCAGAAATTTTAAGTTCTGCTTTACAAAAAAATATATCAAAAAATTATCAATATTTAAATTTATTCAACAAAGTATCAGTTTTTGTACCTATAATGACTGGTTGTGATAACTATTGTTCTTATTGTATAGTGCCTTATGTTCGTGGGAAAGAAAAGTCTCGTGCTTTGAATGAAATCTTAGATGAAATAAAAAATTTGTTGTATA
>JBKBRH010000098.1:0-3828 GCA_046292225.1 Endomicrobiia bacterium | reverse complement strand
ATACCCACGAGAATATAAAAATCTCATCTGTTTTTCAAAAATTTCTGGCTTAACATATAAAGATTTTAATCCACCACTATAATCAGAGATCCTGTGATAAACTAAAATAAAAGTTGAATCTTTATATTTTAGATAAAAAAATATATAAAAACTTAAAACCAAAAAAATTATACCTATAAATTTTTTTATAATTTTTGTCATAAAATTACATTTTTTGATAAAATTTTAGATATTCTTCTACCATTTTTAAAGAGACACTGTTATTAAAAAACTTTAAATTATTTTTTTTATCATCTCTAATTTTTTTTATATTCTTAATAATTTCTTCTATTGGTTTTAAAAATTCATCTAATTTTAACTTCTTTGTTGTATAAAGCAAACTAATATATGAGTGTTTTAACACTTCTTCAACCTTAACAGCTGAAGTTGACACAACTGGTGTTTTAAGATATAAACTTTCAAGCACAACTTTACCCATACTTTCATATAAAGAACAACATAAAACTATATCACTACTAAAAATGTAATCACAAACATTTTCTACAAAACCTGTAAATACAACATTTTCACTAAGTGAATAATTTTTAACTTTATTTAAAATTTTTATATAAAAATTTTTTTCTTCTACAGGACCTATTACAAACAATTTTACATTATATCCTTTATTTTTCAACTCTTTTGTTATTTCGATAGCAAAGTCCTGCCTTTTATTTTCTTCTATTCTACCAATGATAGATAAAACTATTGTATCATCCGAAATGTTATATTTGTTTCTTAAATCCTCAAAATTATTTTTGGGGAAAAATATATCGTCATAGATGACAACAACCTTATCTTCTTTTAAATTAAAATCTTTAACAACATAATTTTTTACTTTATCTGAAGTTGTTATTATTCCATCACAAAAATTGTATAACAGATTATTAATTTTTTTCTTTAATCCTTTTTTTCTATATTCTACATTTCTCGTAATAAAAACTTTTTTATTTAAAATTTTGCCTAAAAATACTCCAAACCAATAAAACTTTGGTGAATGTATGTCTAAAACTTCAATTTTGTGTTTTAACAAAATATAAAAAATTTTAAAAATAGCAAAAACATCAAATATATCACTTACAGGATGAATATTATATATGTTTATTTTATTTTTTAACAACCTGTTTAACCTACTTGTAGCAAGACAAATTAAAGTTACATTATTATCTTTTTCTTTAAACCCTTTTGCACAAAGGTATACACGTTCTGCTCCACCAGACCAATATTTTGTTGCATCAAACAATGCTATGTTCATAAAAGTTTAAAAATTATTTTGTACATAGAAACAAGTTATAAGTTCTTATTCTATATCCTTTTCTAAACATATTAAAACTTTTAACAAATTGTGATTTAAAATTTTTTTGTTGTGGTGAAGGTGTTTTTACATCTGATTCGTAGTTTATAAAATAAAATTTATCAGGAATATTTTCATCTTTATTCCATATATAAAATTGTTGTTCGTTATAAAAAATATTTAAATTTTTATTTGAATAATATAAAAGTTGACAGGCAAGTTGGTGATTAGTTGTAAATATTGGATATTCTAAATTTTCTTTTTTTAAAATTTCTGTAAATTCTTTCCATCCATAGAACCAGTTTGTAGGATCTGTAAGTGTCCAAACAGGGTTAATTTTTTCTAAAGGAATTATTCTAAAAAGTCCATGAAGATACATTATTAATATTATAATTAAACAAAAAATGCTTGATGGGAACAAAAAAATTTTTTTCAATTTTTGTTTATCAACAAAATAATTTGCAACTAATAAAGAAACTGCTGGATATGCACATAAAGGCCAGTTCATCTCAGCCACATTTTTATAACTTGTTAACCCAAAAAATAATATAGGGAAAAATCCAAAGATACTAAAAAATTTTATCTTTTTATCTTTTATAAAAATACTTCTAAACAATACATAAAAACAAATTATACCTAAAAATATACCCAAACTTGATATCTGTCCTGCTATGTATGTAATGATATTGTTTAAACTACCACTTTTTTGTGGCAATCCGTGAAAAAATTGGTATTTAAACGAAATCCAATTGTGATCATAATTCCATATTATAACAGGAAGAAAAATTAAAAATGATAAAATCAAGCTTATATAAGGATTTAAGGAAAAAAAATATTTCCTATATTCTTTTATAAAAATTATTGATAAAAACATACAAATAATTAACAAAATACCATTATATTTTGACAACAACGCAAACCCGCCAAAAATTCCTACTAAAATCCAATAAATAAATCTATTTTCTTCAAAAGCAAAAATTAAAAAATATAAAAATAAAATTGTAAAAAACAACAGAGGAATATCAGGAGTAATTATAAATCCTAAACTATTTAAAGGAAAGATATTAAATATAAAAATTGTTAGATACGCAACTTCTTTATTAAAAAATTTTTTTACAAGTTTATAAAGAAAAAAATTGAAAATAATATAAAAAACAATAGAAGAAAACCTTACAAAAAATTCTGTATTTTTAAACAAAGTGGTCAATTTTATAATATAAGCAACCATAGGTGGGTGATCAAAATATGAAAAATCCAACCTTTCTGACCATAACCAATAATACGTTTCGTCAGGATGAAGTTGAAATTTTAAAGAAGATATGATTCGTAATATTAAAAAAATAAGTATTAAACTTGAAGTTAAATATTTCATAAAATTAAATTTTTTAACAATTTCTGTTTTTATACCAAATTTGAGAAATTATTGCAATAAAAAGTTGTGATTTTGTATAATAAAAAATATGAAAATACAAGTTAAAAATACTTATATATATCTTACGATTATACTCATATTTTCATTTTTTGGTATGTTTGGCAAACTTTCTGTTGCAGAACTACAACCTTTAGGTTCTGCAGCACATGCTCTTATATCAAGAGAAATTTTAAGAACAGGCGATTGGCTAACATTACATTGGCCACATTGTGAAGAATTTAAAGATTTTTATCAGTTTCCACCATTATTTTTTTGGCTTCAAGCAATTTGTTTCCAAATTTTTGGCATTTCGGATGCTACAGCAAAGTATGTCTCTTCATTTTTTGGTGTATTAGTGATTCTTCTTACCTTTTTTATAGGGAAAACTATCTCTAACGATGACTATATTGGATTTTTATCAGCAATGACTTTAATTTTACATCCATATTTTTTTAAACATTCAAGAAAATGTGAGTTAGAAACAGGACTAATATTTTTTATCTCGTTAGGAATTTTATTTTTTATCCTTGCGGAAAAACATAACAAACAATGGCTATTAATATTTTCTGGTATCTCTTCTGGTTTAGGATTTTTATACAAAGGACCTCCTGCATATTGTGTGCCTGCAGTAATATTTTTGTATTATATCTTAACAAAACAGTTCAAAAAAATTTGGAACAAATTTTATATATTTTCCATCTTTCTTGCTTTATTATTACCGTTTGTATGGTATATCCCTCAATTTATTTATAAAGGGAACACTGTTATAGAAAAATTTTTTGGGGACCAAATCTTATGGTCAATTCTTGGCCGGAGTGCAAAATATAAAAACTTTTTACAAAAAATTGGGAATTATTTTTTCTTTATACCAGTATTTTTCAGTTATTATCTTCCCTGGAGTTTAACAGGAATATTCGGAGTGATTAAAATTATAAAAGAAAGAAAAACACTTTTTTATATTTTAATTATATGGACAACAGTTGTATGGACAGGATTTACACTTGCAGGGTATAAAGATGATTACTACCTTTTAGCGTTTTGGCCTGGTTGGTGTGTAATTAACGGATATATTTTTTCTTTTTGGACA
>JBKBRH010000097.1:1928-4078 GCA_046292225.1 Endomicrobiia bacterium | reverse complement strand
TCCCGTAGGTAAAACAGCTATTGTTGAAGGATTAGCTGAAAAAATTGTTTCAGGCGATGTTCCAGAAGTACTACAGAATAAACGAGTAGTAATGTTAGATTTAGGTGCAGTTATTGCTGGAACAAAATATCGTGGTGAGTTTGAACAGCGGCTTAAAAATATTGTTGAAGAGATTAAAAGGTCAAAAAATAATATTATTTTATTTATTGACGAACTGCATACAGTAATTGGCGCAGGTGCAGCAGAAGGTGCGGTTGATGCTTCAAATATGTTAAAACCAGCTTTAGCAAGAGGAGAACTACAATGTATTGGTGCAACTACTTTGGATGAATATAGAAAATATATAGAGAAAGATTCTGCTTTGGAGAGAAGATTTCAACCTGTAATAGTAGAACCGCCTAATGTGGAACAGACAATAAAAATTCTTGAAGGTATAAAAGAAAGGTATGAATCATATCATAAAGTAAAATATACACAAGAAGCGTTGGTTGCTGCAGCAGAACTTTCTGATAGGTATATTACAGACAGATTTTTGCCAGATAAAGCAATAGATTTAATAGACGAAGCTGGTAGTAGATTAAGGTTAAAAATGACACAAATGCCAGAAGAAATAAAGGTCAAAATGGAAGAATTACAAAAGATTATAAAATTAAAAGAAGAGGCATCTCATCAACAAGATTTTGAACAAGCAGCAAAATATAGAGCTAAAGAAATGTCGCTTAAAAAACAAATTGAAGATTTAAAAAAACAGTGGAAACAAAAAAGAGATACAATTCTTCCTCAGGTCACTGCAGAAGATATTGCGTATATTGTTTCAAAATGGACCGGAATTCCTGTAACAAGAATTACTCAACAGGAAACACAGAAATTAATGAATATAGAAGAACAGCTTCATAAACGAATTATTGGGCAAGACGAAGCTGTAAAAGCAGTAGCAAATGCTATAAGAAGGTCAAGAACAGGGATAAAAGATCCAAAAAAGCCTATAGGAAGTTTTATATTCTTAGGACCTACAGGTGTTGGTAAAACAGAATTAGCAAAAGCGTTAGCAGAATTTTTGTTTGGAAACGAAGATGCATTAGTAAGAATTGATATGTCTGAATATATGGAAAAATTTAATGTTTCAAAACTTATTGGAGCACCTCCTGGATATGTAGGTTACGAAGAAGGAGGTGTTTTGACAGAACACATACGAAGAAGACCGTATTCTGTTGTTTTACTTGATGAAATTGAAAAAGCACATCCTGATGTTTTTAATATTCTTTTACAGATTATGGATAACGGTGTGATAACTGATAGTTTAGGTCACAAAGTTAGTTTTAAAAATGCTGTGATAATTATGACATCTAATATTGGAGCTAAACTTATTTTTAAAGGTAAATCAATAGGTTTTGTTCAATCAGATAATAAAGAAAATGAATATAAAAATATGAAAGAATTGTTAATGGAAGAAATAAAAAAAGTTTTTAATCCAGAGTTTATAAACCGTGTAGATGAAATTGTAGTATTTAAACCATTAACAAAAGATGAAATGAGTAAAATTTTAGATCTATTACTTACAAAACTAAAAGATAGATTGTCAAAGAAAAATATCGAGATCGTTATAGAGGAAGGGGTTAAACAATTTTTGTTAGAGAAAGGGTTTGATGAATATTATGGAGCAAGACCTTTACAAAGAGTGTTACAAAAATACATTGAAGATGCTATAGCAGAAGAAATTTTGTTAAAATATAATCTTTCTATTTCAGATAAAATTTATAAAGTTTATATAAGTTATGATAAAGTTGATAACAACCTGAAGTTCAATTTAGAAAGTTCGCTTTCAGATATAGAAATAATGTAATTCTTATCATATGATTTTTGCTTGCAAAGATTTTTCTCTTTTATTAAAAACAATTCTTTATGAGATATTTTAAAAAAATTTTTTTATTTTTGGTAATTATATTAATAAGTTGTGTTTTTATATTAAATTCCTTATTGTTAATAAACAAAAATAAGATTAAAAAAAATTTTAAAAATTTAGGTGTTAATATTGAATACAAATATTTGTTTTATTTGTTGCCTAACATATTGATAGTAAAAGATTTATCATTTGAAAATCTGTCAGCAAAGTTTTATATAAATAATTCTTTGTTTTTTATAAATATTTT
>JBKBRH010000097.1:0-1830 GCA_046292225.1 Endomicrobiia bacterium | reverse complement strand
TGATAGTAAAAGATTTATCATTTGAAAATCTGTCAGCAAAGTTTTATATAAATAATTCTTTGTTTTTTATAAATATTTTCGAAACATTAAAACATAAGAAATTATATATTTATTCTGTCAAAGTTAACCGATTTTTTTTACAGATAAAATCTTATGGTGAGAAGAATCACAAAAAAACAGAACTTCCTTTAATTGACAAAAGATATATAGATAAAAATCTAAAATTATTTCCACAAATACTACTCTTTAGAAATGGTGTTATAAAATATAAGGATATTTTAGAAATTAAAAACATTTTTTTAGAATCTAAGAGAGCCAATGAAAAAATAAATTTACATTTCAATGGTGAAGAAAAAAATTATAAGATAAATTTAATCTTTTACAGTAATTCAGATAAATGGATTTTGAAAACAAAATTTATTGCTAATAATGAAATTACATCATATCTTTTGCCAGAAATTAAATTAAAATTATCTGGTGATTATGATCTTTACGGACCTAAAAATTATAATATTTCTTTAAGATTTTTAAATAAAGAGACATTAAAAATTTTAGGTAAGATAAATTTTTACTATTTAAAGTTAGAAGGTGAAATTAAAGGAGAAATATTAAAAGGTAATTTTTCTTTAGATAAAATTGATGACAAATTTAAAGGAATGTTATATGCTGAGTTAGGTTTAAATAAATTTTTTAAAGATATAAAAGACAAGAAAAATTTAACTGCAGAAAGTAATTTTTATTTTTCTGATTTAGGATATCAGGTTAGCATGAAGTTCTATAATGATATTTTTACTTCTGAATTTTTTTTAAAAGATAACATAGGATATTTGAAAATTATACCTAAAAAATATAATATTTTAAAACGAAGTATTTTAAGCAAAATTGATTATGATAAAGATAAAAAATTTTTAAACATCTATAGCAAAGATGAACTTATGCCGTTTAATTTTGTTTTAGATTTAAACTATGTTACAAATTTGAAAATAAACGGTAATTTTTTGGGGACCGAAGTTTCAGGATATTTATTTAGCCATAGAAATAAAACAGAAGCTATTATAGATTTTAAAAGTGTCTTAAAGACTCTTAATTTTAAATTTTTAAAAGATGGTTCAGATATATATTCAAATATAAATTTTATCAATAAGAATAAAAAAAGCTACATTTATGGAGAACTGACAAACAGCAAAGATAATAAAAAATTTAATTTCAATATAGAAGCTAGAAATTTGTTTATCAATAAAACGAAGGTTAGTTTTAAAACTGATGGTTATATTAATAGACATAAAGATGTAGATAATTTGGTTGGTGATATGTTTTTAAAAGATTTGTTTTTTGAAGGACAAAAAATTTTTGATTCTGTTAATGGCAAAATTTATTTAGAAAATAATTTTATAAGTTTAAAAATTGAAGATGTTGATAAAACACTATCTGGAGAATTAAATTATAATTTAGATAAAAATGTTTATGAAGGCAAAATAGAGTTTGTAAAATCAAAATTGAAGATAGAAAAATTTTTAGTTGATTGTTTTATAAATTTACAATTTAAAAAAACAGATAAGATAAAACTTTCTGGTAATTACAAACTTCAAAATATACTGTTTGAAAATAATAAATTATTTGGCATAGTTCAGGGTGATATTTATAACGATAGTAAAGGTAACATTTTTTTAGAAGGAAAAGTGTTGGATGATAAATCTAAAAATTTATTATGTAGTTACAGAAACATTCTTAATATTAAAAAAGATATTTTAAATATAAATTTGTTTAAACTAAAATTATTTGATAAAGAAATTTTTAATTTAGAACTAAATTTTTCAAAGTTATTTAGTG
>JBKBRH010000096.1:2921-4222 GCA_046292225.1 Endomicrobiia bacterium | reverse complement strand
CCGGTAAGTTTCAACGCTGTTTCTTCACCAACAAGATGTATCGGAACTTTTACTTCAACTTTTTCTTTAAGTGAGATAATTTGGAAATCAATATGAATTGGCTTGTCAGTGATAGGCTCTTTTTGTATTTCTTTTATAATCACAGGATATTTTTTATCTTCAATTTTTAAATTAAAAACGGTGCCTTCTATAGAACCTCTTTTCATTAGATCTATTATATTTTTATACTTTATCCATAGATTCATATTTTTATCTTTAGCACCGTACGATACTGCTGGTATATATCCTTTTGCCCTAAATTCTTTAAGTTTTCCTTTAGTAGATATTTCTCTTTTTTCTGCTATAATCTCTAATTCTTCGGACATAAATTTTCTCCTTTCTTAAATTAAAAATTTTTTCTAAACAAACAATTCACTAATAGAAGTGTTAAAATGAATTCTTTTAATTGCTTCTGCTAAAAGTTTTGCTACTGACAAAACTTCAATCTTTTCATTCTTTTTATCTTTTATTGGAATTGTATTTGTAACCACAAGCTTTTCTAAAAAAGAATTTAACACTTTTTTATCTGCATCTATGCTTAAAACAGGATGTGTACACGCAGCATAAACTTTTTTTGCACCTTCTTTTTTAAGCCTTTCTACTACTTTTATGATTGTGCCACCTGTGTCTATAATATCGTCAAAAACAATTGCTATTTTATCTTTCACATCTCCTATTATATTCATAATCTCTGCTTGGTTAGCTGAAGGTCTTCGTTTGTCAACTATTGCTAAAGATGTATTAAGCCGTTTAGCAAAGGCTCGTGCACGTTCTACACCACCAGCATCAGGTGATACTACAACAACATTTTCTTTATCTTTTGTGTCTTCTAAATTGTTAAAATATTCTAAAAATACAGGTGTTGCAAACAAATGATCCACTGGAATATCAAAAAATCCTTGGATCTGTCCTGCATGTAAATCCATTGACAAAACTCTGTTTGCACCTGCTGCTACAATTAAGTTTGCAACAAGTTTAGATGTAATAGGCACTCTTGGTTCTGATTTTCTATCCTGTCTTGCATAACTAAAATATGGTATTACAGCAGTGATTCTTGCTGCAGAAGCGCGTCTTAACGCATCTATTATCACTAACAACTCCATCAAATTTTCGTTCACTGGAGGACAAGTTGGTTGTATTACAAAACAATCTACACCTCTAACATTTTCTTCAATTTTAACTTCTATTTCTCCATCTGCAAACCTTCCTACATAAATCTTACCTTCAGGTAAATTCAAATACGAAATTATTTCTTGGTATAA
>JBKBRH010000096.1:0-2821 GCA_046292225.1 Endomicrobiia bacterium | reverse complement strand
ATTTCTCCATCTGCAAACCTTCCTACATAAATCTTACCTTCAGGTAAATTCAAATACGAAATTATTTCTTGGTATAATTCTTTATTCGCATTACCACAAAAAATTTTTATTTCATTGTTCATTTTTCTCCTCCAGACAATTTTTTTACAATTCTGTGATTTTGTTTTTGTATTTCCTGCGCTCTTGCAATAACAAATGTGTTAGAAGGAACATTTCTTGTTATGGTAGAGCCTGCAGCAATAACAACATTATCACCTATCTCTATCGGTGCAATTAAATTCACATTTGACCCTACAAAAACATTTTTACCAACAAAAGTTTTATGTTTTTTTACTCCGTCAAAATTACAAGTTATAGTTCCTGCACCAATGTTAACATTTTCAGATAAAGTTGTATCACCAATATATGAAAGATGGTTAACTTTAGTATTGTTTTTTATCATACTGTTTTTTATCTCTACAAAATTTCCTATCCTTACATTATCTTCTATATTTGTCTGAGGACGGAGCCTACTAAAAGGACCTATCTTACATCCTTGACCTATTTTTGAATCTATAATATGAGAATAAACAATCTTTGTACTTTCTTTAATAAAACTGTTAATTATCACACTATAAGGCCCTATAACACAACCTTTACTAATATAAGAATTCAAAATTATACTTCCAGGTAAAATTTCTACATCATTTTCAATTTTTGATTTAAAATCTACATATACAGTTGCTGGCATTCTTATTGTTACACCATCTAACATCAACTTTTCTAAAATTTGTTTTCTTACAATTTCTTCTGCTTCTACTAAATCTTTCCTTGTGTTTATACCTTTTACTTCATAAGGATTTTTACATAATACTGTTTGTTTCAAAGATAAAAATCTTATCACATCTGTGAGGAAATATTCGTTTTTTTTATTGTTTGGTTTAACTTTTGCTAATTTAGACCATAAAATTGGTAGTTTGAAAATATAAATTCCAGAATTTACTTCTTTTATACTTTTTTGATTTTCATCTGCTTCTGTCTCTTCAACAATATCAATAAACTTTTTTGAAATATCTCTTATAATCCTGCCATACCCAGAAGGATTATCCATTATCACACTTAAAACACTACATTCAACCAAAGAACTTATATGTGTATCAACCAAATTTTTCAATGTGTCAACTGAAACTAACGGAACATCGCCTGAAAGAACTAATAATTGTTTTATATTTTTATCTACAACTTTTTTAACTTTTGCTAAAGCATCAGCAGAACCTAATTGTTTTTTTTGTTCTACAAAAATAATTTTTTGTTTAATTTTATCATCTATAAATTCAGAATTTAAAACATGTTGTTTAACTAAATTACCTTTATATCCTAAAACTACATAAATTTTTTCTATATTTAACTTTGCCGCTGTATCTATAACAAAATCTATCATACTTTTGCCACAAATATCAAATAACACCTTAGGATACTCAGATTTCATCCGTGTACCTTCGCCCGCTGCAAGTATTACACAACCAAGTTTTGTTTTTTTCATATTTTTATTTTCTTTTTATACTCTTCAGAAATAGTATGATACTGTTTTGCTGTTTGTTCAAGTATTGAAAGTTGGTTGCAAAGTTTTTGTAGTTCTGGATCTTTAATAATACCTTTTTTATAGAGAAAATATGTTTTCCTTCCTATTTCTATAAGTTTTTCTAACTTTTTTTGTTCTAATTTTACTTCTTTTAATTTTGACTTACCCAATCTTATACCATATATTGCATCTTGTTGTAAAAGTTTTGTCGTTTCTTTTAAAATCAACGAAATTTTTTTAGCAAAATTTTTTATAATATTTTCTGCCATGAAAATCTCCCTATGTTTATTTTATAAAAAAATTTTTATTCTTATCAAACAACAATCTTTAAAAGAACAAGCCCATTAGGTGGCGCAGGGTTTAATTTAAAATATCTCCAACTACGAATTATATTCTTAAGTTCACCAAGCGAAATTTTTCCCAAAGCTACATTTACTAATAAAGAAACTAAATTACGAACTAACCTATGTAAAAACCTGTCTCCTTTAAAAATAATTTTAACAAATTCTTGTGTTTTAGAAACTTTTATTTCAATTTTACATTTTGTACTCTTTTTTGTTTTTATAAACTCGCTTGTTGTTGCAAAACAAAAATTTTTTTGTGATGAAATGATTTTTGCAGCTTTTTTTAAAAGCTGTAAAGATAATTTTTCTTTTACCCACCAGATGTATTCTTTATACAATGTTGGTTTGTTTAACGAGTTATATATAGTGTATTGATAAATCTTATATTTAACTTTTCGTGTGTCAAAATCTTTTTTTAATTTAACAATTTTTTTGACTTGTAAATCTTCTGGTAAAACAAAATTTAATTTTTCTAAAAAATTTTTTAAATTTTTAATCTCGTCTTTGTAAGACAATTTTGCAATATTACATAAACAATGTACACCTGTATCTGTTCTTGAAACAAATGATAATCTAAACTTTTTCTTTAACAATTTTGAAAGAACATCTTTTAAAACACCTTCAACAGTTCTTAAAGAACTTTGTATCTGGCTTCCATAAAAATTTTTACCGTTATATTCGACAACTAATTTATAAACATGCACAGAAGTAAAACTTAAAAAATTTTCTAATTATTTTTTGTTTTAAACTCATTTATAAGATCACTGTAGGTGATTAACTCAATATTTTTTTCTCTTAAATACATTTTAAGTTTTATATCACAACTTGAAGAAAGCTCATATTCTCGCCAAAGTTCACCATAACCAGGATGTGTCATAAGTTCAGCAATTGTAAACACCTCGTCAATGTTTCCCCA
>JBKBRH010000095.1:0-4259 GCA_046292225.1 Endomicrobiia bacterium | reverse complement strand
TACCTAAAAGATAAAATTGTGAATCAAAAAAAGTCTCAGGAGTTAACGCTCCTAAAAGGTTTATAAAAACAGAATATAAAAATATAAAAAACAAAATGGTTTGAAAAAAATTAAATTTAGGGAAAACTAAATTACTTAAAAAAATTTCGCGATTTAGAAAAAACAAAAAAATTCCTAAAACTAACAAAATCACAAAACTTGTTTTATAAATCAACCCTAATGTCCCAACAAAAAAAATTATTAACGCTAAAATTCCTATACCTAAAACAATACTTAAGACAAACTTTTTATCTGACGCTAAACTATTGAAAAATTTGTTAACTACAAAACTTCCGTATCCAAAAAAAGAAATAAAGTTTAAAAATAAAACTAAAATACTAGAAATTAAAATCTTTAACTTGTCAAAATTTAAATTAAAACTCACATTTTCAAACAATCCTGTGGTAGTTAAAGGCAAAGGCATATGTTTAAAATAATTAGTTTTTATCAGAATAACATAACTCCATATGATGAATAAAATCATAATAACAAAAACATTAATGTTTGGTATTAACACATTTTTATTTAGTTTTAATTTTTTATTTTCGTTCATAAAAAACTTTTGATTTCTTACACGCATAAAATAAATTCTAAATTAACAAATCATTTTATTACTCTTGCATAAAAATGTATTTCTCCAATACCGCCTACAAAATAACACCAAAATCGTTCACAAATGTCTATATTTAAATTTGCTAAAGGTGTAATAATAGAATCTAAAATTCTTATTAAAAAATTTAACTTTTTTGTAGTTTCTGTAGCTAAACCTGACTTAATTGGTGGTGACCACCGAAATTTTATTTTTTCAACTTTAAACCTCGCATAAGTAGAAGATAATTTTTTATATTCTTCAGTAAAACTATGTAATAACCCAGAAGAAAATGCTCTTTTATGTTCTACATCCCACCAGGCAAGACGACTGCTAAAATGTGGTACTATCAAAACCAGTTTTGCATTAGGTTTAGAAACTCTCCAAATTTCTTCAAGCGCTTTCTTAGGGTCCTCAAGATGTTCTAAACAATGTGAACAATATACCATGTCAAACTCGTTATCATCAAACGGCCAAGGATAATTGTTAAGATCCCATAAGATATCAGGATTGTTTTCAGGATTAATATAAATACAATCATTACCAAAGAGTTCCCTAAACACAGGAATATCTGAAACTACACATATACATCCGCATTTTATAGCTTCTAAAACTGGCAATCCAAAACCTTCATTTAACGCAGGATGTATATACAATTTCGCTGCATTATAAAATTTCACCAAATCTTGAAATGGTATATTATAAAATATTCTTACCCACTCACCATAACTTAAAATTTTTTTATCTATACCAACATAACTCTTAAAATACCTGCCTATTATAATAAAATCCAAATTAAATCTTTCTTCTCTTAATCTCTTTACTGCGAGTTTTTTTAGCGATTATTTTTGTAATAAAATATCCTAATATAACTTTGATTGGATTATAAAAATACCAAAACTTATACGGTGTAACATCATGTAATATAACTACAAAATTTTTATTTAAAAACACTACTGGAATTGAAGGATATGGAAAAAAATAAATATTTATTTTGTCTTCAACTTCTTTTTTGATTTTTATTCCTAAAATTTGTTCTTTCAACGAATTTATTGGTGCTTCAAAATATATCGGTTTTACATTTTTATATTTTTTATAATTATTTAAAAACTCTTTAAATCCTGCAAGAAAAAATGTATGTTCACTCTCAAGAATATAAGGCAAAATATTTTCTATATAAGTTTTAAGACCTTGATAACTATAAGAACATAACCTTACATCTATAAATATATTCATAAATTAAAAATAAAATAATAAACTCTTGACAAAAACTTGTAAATTCTAAATTTACTCTTATTTTTTTATACACCGGTATAAAATATTCTTTGAATCTATATCATTTCTTTTTAAATAAAAAAATATTTTCTACAGCACTATTCCTGATCTGTTCTAATACTCCGACAATGCTACCTGGAAAAATAGTAAATGTCCAACCTAAAAATCTTTTTATTATACTAAAAATATCACTTTTTCTATAAACATTGCAAGAATTAGAAGATGAAAATATACCTAAAGAAAATAGAGAAGAAGACTGCACAAAATGTGCAGGAAAATATTTAATTATTTTAAAGCCTAATCTATTCATAAACACTCCTAATCCATATATAGATGGTATAAACAAATGTCTTGGCATTTCTTTAGCTGCATAACATTCTTTCCCAAGTAGCAGCCATTGAATAGAATTTACTACAGGCGTTTGTATCACTAACAAACCATCGTTTTTTAGTAATTTTTTTGTAAAATTAATTTCTTCCTCAGGATTGTTCAAATGTTCTATCACAGAAAACAAAGATACTACATCAAATTTTCTGTCAATATTTTCTACTGTCTTTTTCAAAGTCCCATGAAAAATATCTATCCCTAAAAAATATTTAGCATATTCTACATCTTCTTTAGCAATTTCATTGCCGTAAACACTGCAACCAAATTCTTTAAACACTTTTAACCTATGAGCATTTCCACAACCTACATCAAATATTTCAAATTGTGATTTATTAAGTATTTTAGATATTATTTTATAACTCCTAATATAAATTTTTTTGTAACAATATTCATATTCTAAATCCTTTATAAACTTTTTTATTTTTCCTCTTTCATCTATAATCTTTACATTATACATCTGAGGATATAAATTAAACAATTCCTCTTCTTTTAAAAGAGGATATATCATTATAGTTTTACAGATTTTGCATCTAAAAACATTGTATATTTTATTAGAGAGATGAAAATTTCTATCAGTTGTAGAAAAACAAAAATTTAAAGAATCTTTACTATCACACATAATACATTTCATCATTTTCTCCTTTATTTATATGTCTAAAAATAATTTTACTGCGGCCCTTGCTTGCCAAAATTTTTGTTTAATTGATTGGTTTCTAAAAATTGCCTTTAATATATAATAGGGTCTGAAATAAAATTTTCTAAACGCTAAATAATTCAACTCTTTTAACATTTCTTTATCATGTTCAGGCCACCAATAGTCAAAAATAGGTCTTTGTGGATCTTTTACATATTCATACCAGTAATCTTTTTCAATTATTCCTTCTTTAAGTGCTTCTTCATAAAACACACTTTTTGGTAACGGGTTAAAAACACCAAACGGTGCATAATCTAAATCTAACTCTATTGCAAATTTTATTGTATCTAACATTTCTTCTTTTGTCTGTGTAGGTAAACCTAACATAAAATTGCCATAAGTTAATATCCCTACATCTTTACACATCTTTATTACTTCTTTTACTTTTTCTAAATCTAAATGTTTATTTATTACCTTTTGCAACCTTTGATTTCCTGTTTCTATACCAAACTGTATCATTCTACATCCAGCATCCTTCATCTTTTTTAATATTCTTTTATCCAACTTCATATCAGCACGGCTCCTACAGTGCCACCTAACTTTAATCTTTTTTTCTATCAACAAATCACAAATTTCTTCTACACGATTTATATCAAAAGTAAAATTTTCATCAAAAAATATAATATCTTTTATTCCTAAACTTACTATATCTTTGATTTCTTTTATGACAAACTCTGGCGAATGAAACCTAACTTTTTTTTTCCTCTCAATACTGTTACAATAATAACAATTAAACGCACAACCACGGGATGTCATCATTGTAGTTATTGGGTTTGTATATGTTATAAAACTTTTGTATAATTTATATTTTACTAATCTCCTATTAGGAAAAACTAACTCGTCAAGGTTTAATACAAACTGTATATTATGTTGTTTGTTTAAATTTTGTTTAGTTATAATACCTAAAATATCATTCGGATTTTTATTATGCAATAAACTATCAACCAAATTACAAAATGTAATTTCTCCCTCGCCGTAGATAACAAAATCAATATACGGATTTTTAATTGTTTCAAAAGGATATATATGAAGATGTGGTCCACCAGCAACTGTAAGTATATTTTTGTTTTGTTGTTTTACTATCTCTACAACTTTAAAAGCATCATACAAATATTCAGTACAAAAATATACACCAACTAAATCTGGCAAAAAATTTTTTGTTAAAACTCTTAAATCTTCAAAACTTAAATTTTCCGTTACGGCATCTATTATTTTTATCTCACAGGAAGGTATGTTTTTTTCTAAATAACTTGCTACATATAAAATTCCAAGCGG
>JBKBRH010000094.1:0-4274 GCA_046292225.1 Endomicrobiia bacterium | reverse complement strand
CCATGTTCTATTTCAGCAAAAGTTGTATACTCTTTAATAAACATCATAGACATCTCTGCAGTAGGCCCGTTTCTGTTTTTTGCTATATACAACTTTGCTTCAGAAGTTTTTTCTATCTCTCCTTGTTGATCAGATTTTTTAGTTTCTGGCGTATAGATAAACATTACTACATCAGCGTCTTGTTCCAACGCACCTGATTCACGCAGGTCAGACAACCTCGGCCTTTTATCACGATCTTTTTCTTCTGGTTTTCGTGAAAGTTGAGATATTCCAATAACAGGTATTTCTAACTCTTTAGCTAAACTTTTCATCGCATTAGAAATATCTGCAATTTCTTGCTGTCGTGTATCTCTTGTACTAACACCTCTCATTCTTTGAATATAATCCACAACTACCAATCCTAATTGAGACCCTTTACTTCGTAGTTCATGAGCTAACCTTCTTGTTCTTGTTCTTAACTCAATAACATTTAAGTCAGAACTATCGTCTATATATATTGGTGCTTCGCTTATTATTCCTGCGTGTGTGGTAAGATCAACCCATTCTTTAGGTTTTATTATTCCTTTGCGGATCAAATTTGAATCTTTCTTTGCTTCTGAACACAACAATCTAAAAACTAATTCTGTTGCGGTCATTTCAAGAGATAAAATTCCTACAGGAATCTTTTTCCTTATAGCAACATTAGCAACAATATTCATTGCGAAAGATGTCTTTCCCATTCCTGGCCTTCCTGCAATTATTATGAAATTAGACTTTTGCAAACCTCCAGCAAGTAATTCATCAAGTTTTTTAAATCCAGTAGGAATAATACCAACTTCCAAAGGTTTACTTAACATCTTTTCAATCTTTGTCATTGTTTCATCTAATGTTTGTTTTATTTGGACAAAATAACCTGATTTATCTTGTTCTTTTGCTAACCTAAAAATCTGTTCTGAGGCATAATTTAAAATCTCAGTTGCATTCCTATGATTAGAATAGCTTTCTTCAATAATATTTGCAGACATCTTTATAAGTCTTCTTAACAACGATTTTTCTTTTACAAGATTTATATAATGTTCAACATTTGCAGAACTTGAAACCAATTCAACTAATGAAGTAATATATCCTGCACCACCAATCTTTTCTAAAAGTTTTTTCTTTTTTAAATATTCTGTTAATGTAACAAAATCAACTACAACATTGTTTAGATTCATCTCACAAATTGTTTCAAAAATTATACTGTTAGTTTCGCTGTAAAAATCTTCTTTATTTAACATTTCCATAGCTTTTGGAATAACATCTTTGTCAATCAACATAGCACCTAAAACTGCTATTTCTGCTTCTTGAGAATAAGGAGGAAGTCGCTGTGGAAGTTTATCTAAAATTTCTTTTTCTTTTATGTTCATAAAAGATATGTTTAAGAAATATATAGGATGGTAAAAAATAAAAAAATTTTATCTTCCTACAACCCAAATTTTAACTTCTGCTTTATCAGTTATATCAGGAAATTTTTTTGACTGAAGTTTAATATTTACATTAAATACACCAATTTCTTTTATCGGTTTATCTATTAAAATATTGTGTTTATCTATTTTAATTCCTATTTGTTTTTGTATTGCATCTGCTATATCTTCTTTTGTAACTGAACCATAAAATTTATTTTCTTTACCTACATTTACAGAAATATTTATAGTATTTTTTTCAAGTTGATGCTTTAAATCCGAAATAATATCTTTTTCTTTTTGTCTTCTATTTTCTAAGTCTTTTTTTAAATTTTCAACATATGCTAAGTTCTCTTTGCTAAATGGTAGGACAAATTTTTTAGGTATTAAATAATTTCTTGCATACCCATCAGAAACTTCTTTTATATCACCAAAATTACCTAATTTTTCTACATTCTGTATAAGTATAACTTTCATACTACAACTCCTTTAACATTTTAAAAATAAAAATTTACTTATACTTTGCTACAAAAGGCAGTAGCGCTAACATACGAGCATATTTAATTTCTTTAGCGACTCTACGCTGATGTTTAGCACAAAGTTTTGTTGTTTTTCTCGACAATATTTTAAATTTTTCTGAAATAAAACTTTTAAGTTGTGCTATATTTTTATAATCTGGTTCAGTATTAGTAGCACAAAAATGACATTTTATATTCTTTTTTACCACATTTTTCCCTGCTTTTGATATAAACTTTTTTTGTTGAGGAACAGAAATCATAAGATTTTTTTCTCCTTTTGTTTTAAATTTTTTTGCAGTTTTTAAAAATATTAAATTTCAACTTATCTGTCAAGTGTTTATAATTTATCAATCTTTAGGATCAAATTGTATATATACCATAATGTCGAGATTATTTTTGATATTTTTATTTAAAACTTCAACAATTCTGTTAGTTACCCTTTTTTCATCATTTACAATTTTTATAAACAAAGTAGTAATAAATTTTTCCCCTTTACGGACTTTTTTATTAAAATCTAATTCATAACATTCAGTTTTCTGTATAGATTTTAACTCTTCAACCAAATTTTCTATTACTTGTTTCAAACTTAAAGTATAAACTATACCAATTTTCAATGTTTTACAAAAAGGTGGATACATCAATTCTTTTCTTAAATTCAACTCTGTTTTATAAAACTTTTCATAAGGATAAAGTAATCTTTCTGTATCACTAATTTTATTAAAAATTTCAAGATATATATTAGTACAAAAATTGTTTGTTAAACTCACTTTAAATAATTCTATCATATTATATACATTCTCATAATTCAAATAATTTATTTTATTTAATAAAGCATCTAAATATGCAAAATATACACTTCCAACATTTGAAAAATTTATTCTATAAATATAATTGAATATTTCATAAGTTGATACAATCACATCAATTTTATTATTATTAAATTCATCAATTATTCCATTAATTTTATTTTCTTTAAAATTAGAATCAAAGTATGCTATATTTATTGTTGCTGGCAAAAATTTTTTTATAGTTTCAACAAACTTTTCTATCCCTACACCATAATTGACAAACTTGTTTGATTTACATTTATCACATAAAAATTTTTTATTTTGTTTTTCCATTTTATAACCGTAAAATATTGTACCACAACGACTACAAATATAATATCTTGAATATCCTTTATATGGGAAAAAAATTATTACTTTTTTAAATTTATAAAATTCTTTTTTTATTATTTCAGCAACTTTTTTCTTTACAAAATAAATTTTATGTGTCAATTCTCTATTTCTTTTAACAACAAACCTTTTATTTTCATACATCAACTTCACAGATGGAACAAAAGAAGTATATATTATATTTTTTGTTTTAAAACGATAGTTAACTATATCATAAACATTATACATTGGAGCAGAATCATTTATAAATCCTTTAAAATCTGGTTCATCTATTAGAATATATGATACATTATCTAAAGGTAAAAAAGCACCAATTTTACTGCACAACACTACATTTAATAATTTATTTCTTACAAAATACCATATTTTATATCTTTCATTTAAACTTTTTTCTCCACTATAAACTGCTATTTTTTTATTTAAAATTTTGTTATCTATTTGTAAAGACATAAGATAATTATAGAAATCGTTAAGATAATAATTTGAAGAGAATAAAATTATAGTTTGCAAATTCTCTTTTAAAGAATAAAAAACAAGATTTTTATAAAATTCAAACTTTTCTTTCACATCTTTAGGCATGAACAATATCTTTTTTCTTTTTTTTATTATATTAACAAATTCTTTATCCAATTCAAAATAAGAATTAAAATTCTGTTTTTCACTTTCACAAACTAACCCTTGTGTAATTTCATATTTACCTTCTATCGGGAAAAATTGGTTTAAAAACTCGCCAACAGATACAAAATATAATCTTGAAAGTTCTTTTGCAGTTTTGACCTGTTCTTTATTAAAAAGAGGTGATTTATCCAACAGAGTTTTAACTGATTTAATCTCAAAAGTTAAATTTTCAACTTTTTTCTTAACATCAATAATAACACCTACTTTATCTTTTTGTTCTCCAAAATCAACCAACACACGCATACCTATTAAGTCACACAGATTTTTAATTGCATAAGAAGATAAATCAAATTTATAAGTAAAACTTTGCCTTAAAGGTACTGCAAAAACTATTTCACAGTAAATATCTTTATTATTATTCATAGAGAATAAAAATTTTAATTATTGAATTTATACTAACTTATTAATTTCATTATCACCTGCATATCTTTCCATACAAGCGGTTTTAAGGAAGGATTTCTTAACAATGCAGCTGGGTGATA
>JBKBRH010000093.1:0-4302 GCA_046292225.1 Endomicrobiia bacterium | reverse complement strand
CCTCTCTTCTATCAAAAGGGGATAAAGAGGTGTGTTATATTAATTAGGCGGCAGGTGGTAGCAGGTATGTGGTGGGAAGTGAGAAAGTGAAAAAGTAAGAAAGATAGTAAGTAGCTGACACTTAAGGGTCGGCTACGAGTTTGGAGGGTTTTATGAAAATTTTAGTGACAGGTGTTGCAGGATTTATAGGATTTCATCTTGCAAAAAGGTTGTTGTCTGAAAATGAAGAAGTTATAGGTGTTGATAATCTTTCTTCTTATTACGATGTAAACTTAAAACTTGCAAGATTAAAACAAATTGAAAATTATAAAAATTTTAAATTTGTTAAACTTGATTTAAAAGATACAAAAGATGTTTTCAACCTTTTTGAAGAAGAAAGATTTGACTATATTCTCCATATGGCAGCACAAGCTGGTGTAAGATATTCACTTAAAAACCCATATCAGTATATAGACAGCAACATTTTAGCTACAGTTAATCTATATGAAGCAATAAGAAAATTTCCGGTGAAACATTTTGTTTTAGCATCTACAAGTTCTGTTTACGGTGCAAACAAAAACATACCTTTTTCAGTACATCACAATGTTGACCATCCAATATCTTTATATGCTGCAACAAAAAAGTCTGCTGAGCTGGTTTCACATTATTATTCTGCAATATTTGATATACCAACTACTGTGTTGAGATTTTTTACTGTATATGGACCCTGGGGTAGGCCTGATATGGCACTTTTTATTTTTACAAAAAATATTCTTGAAGATAAACCTATTGATGTTTACAACTATGGCAAAATGAAACGAGATTTTACCTATATTGACGATATAGTTGAAGGAGTAATCCGTGTGATGAAAAAGATTCCGTTTAGAAATCCTGATTGGGATGCAAAAAATCCTGACCCTGCAACAAGTTTTGCTCCGTATAAGATTTATAACATTGGCAACAACCAACCAGTTGAACTTTTAAAATTTATAGAAATTCTTGAAGAATGTTTAGGTAAAAAAGCAAAAAAAAATTTTTTACCTTTACAACCAGGCGATGTAGTTGAAACTTACGCAGATATAGAAGATTTAATAAAAGACATAGGTTTTAAACCTTCAACTCGTATTGAAGTTGGTATAAAAAAATTTGTTGAATGGTATAGATACTATTATAATGTATGAAAATACTTTTTATTTTTGGGACACGGCCTGAAGCAATAAAACTTGCTCCACTTATTGTTGAATTTAAAAAACAACCATCAAGATTTGAAGTAAAGGTTTGTATCACATCGCAGCATAAAGAGATGTTACAACAAGTAATCAATTTTTTTGATATAAAAATTGACTATGATCTTCACATAATGGAACCTAACCAAACACTTTTTAAAATCACATCTAAAATTATAGAAAGAATAGAGTGGGTATTAGATGAGTTTAATCCAGATTTAATTTTTGTGCAAGGAGATGCGTCATCTGCATTTTTAGGCGCACTTTGTGGGTTTTATAAAAAAATTAAAGTTGCACATGTAGAAGCAGGGTTAAGGAGTTTTAACAAATACGCACCTTTTCCTGAAGAGGTTAACCGTGTATTAATCTCGCACATTGCGGATTTCCATTTTGCGCCTACAAAACAAGCAAAAGAAAATTTAATAAAAGAAGGTATAACTAAAAACATATGGGTTGTTGGTAACACAGTTATAGACGCGTTGTTTTTAACACTCAAGTTGATAAAAAAAGAAGAAAAAAAATATGAAAAATTTTTTAGTTTTTTAGATTTTAGAAAAAAAGTAATTCTTGTTACAGGCCACAGACGCGAAAGTTTTGGTGAACCATTTAAAGAGATATGTTTAGCAATAAAAGATCTTGCAGAAAAGTTTAAAGATGAGATAGAGATAGTTTATCCTGTACATTTAAACCCTAATGTTAGAAAACCAGTATTTGAAATTTTAAAAAATAAAAAAAATGTCCATTTAATAGAACCTCTTTCTTACCAATATTTAGTGTGGCTACTTAACAAATCATATTTTGTTTTAACAGATTCTGGAGGTATACAAGAAGAAGCGCCATCTTTAGCTAAACCAGTATTAGTTATGCGTGAAGTAACAGAACGAGTTGAAGGTATAAAATCAGGTACTGCGAAACTTGTTGGGACAAAAAAAGAAAGTATTTTTAAAAATGCAAAAAGACTTTTAACTGATAAAAGTTTATATAACAAAATTGCAAAAGCAAAAAATCCGTATGGTGATGGTAAATCATCACAAAGAATAGTTGAGATTGTAAGAAAGCTCAAATAAAATTTTACCCATCACGATAACCAAAGTACGATTTTTTTAAAAAATTTTTCACCTATTGACAAAAAAATTTTTATTTTATAAAATTGTTCAAAAATTGAACAATTAGACAAATTTTTATGCAAACACAACAACTTACTGAAAAAGAAATAAATATAATATCTCAGATATATCAAAATCCTCAAGTTGACCAAAGAACAATCGCACAAAATGTAGGACTTTCTTTAGGACTTACAAATCTAATAATAAAAAAACTTATAAAAACTGGATATATAAAAATAAAACAATTAAACAAAAGAAAAGTTCAATACATACTTACTGCAAAAGGGTTTGCTGAAAAAACAAAAAAGTCGTATAATTATATTTTAAAAACTGTAAATCTTTTTAAAACTATTAATTCTAACATACAACAACTAATTTTAAAATATCTCAATAAAGGTATAAAAAAATTCATAATTTTAGGCAAAAGTGAACTTGCACAAATAGTAGAAAATTCTTTTAAACAACTAAGTAAAACAAAAAGAATAGATTATAGAATAATAAAAAATAGTGTAGATGTAAACAAATTATATAAAGAAGACACTGTAATTTTTTTCACCGATACAAAAAAACCGAATGGCATTTTAAAAGACAAATTTCAAGATAATTTTGTGAGAGTTTTAGATTATTTGTGTGATTTAGGAATTTCTTTATAAATGGATTTTAAAACTGTTTTAAAATTAGTGATTAAAAATTTTAAGAAAGAAAATGTTAGATATGCGCTTATTGGCGGGTTTGCATTAGGATGTTTAGGAATTTCAAGAACCACAGTAGATTTAGATTTCCTTGTAGATAAAGATGATTTACCGAAGATTGATAAAATTATGAAAGACCTTGGATATAAATGTAGATACAAATCTGAAAATGTATCCCAGTATATATCTCCATTAAAAATTTTTGGCGAGATAGATTTTTTACATGCGTTTAGAAAAATTTCTTTAAGAATGTTAGAAAATACTATTGAAAAACCTATATTTAACGGCCAGTTAAAAATAAAAATTTTAAAACCCGAGGACTTGATTGGTTTAAAAATTCAAGCAATAGTAAATGACAAAGAAAGAAGAAATCGTGAATTTATTGATATTGAAGAATTGATGATTTTGTATAAAGGCAATTTAGACTGGCAACTACTGGAAGAATATTTTAGTTTATTTGAACTAAAAGATAAATTTAAAGAATTAAAAAAGAAATATGGTAAAATTAACTGAATCAGAAAAAAGAGAATTTAAATCTATCGCTGAATCAAAAAAATTAAGAGAAGATCTAAGGAAAATTTCAACCAACAGACACAATCCTTTTTTTATAAATGGTGAAGTAGATATTGACAATTTTTTGAATTTTCTAAACGAATATAACCAGTTTATAAATCATACTCCGAAACCGTTTAAAAAAATTTTGGCAAGGAAAAATGTTCTTTAAATTGAAAAAATTTTTAGAGTGCAACGACTATGTCGTTGTTTTAGACAGCAACTTCCTTCTAACTTAGGTGATATGTGATGGCAGGTAGGTGGGAAGTGAAAGAGTGAGAAAGTGAGAGAGTGAAAAAGTGAAATAGGGAATAGGTGATAGCAGGTAGAGGATAGTGAGAGAAAGTGAAAAAGATTGTTAACTACTAAAAATAATTGACCACGGAAACACAGAATTCCACGAAGGCACGAAAAGACGAAATTTTAAAGTTTTAGTATTTTTTTCGTGCTTTCTTATTTTTGTGCTTTCGTGGCAAAAAAATTCTTGAGGAAGGTGGTATTAGGTAGTAAAGAAAGTGAAAAAGTGAGAAAGATATTAGTAGTAGGTAGATAACCTACTAAACAGTTTTATAAATTACTCTAAAGAAACAAATGAAAAAAGCACTAATTACAGGAATAACAGGACAAGATGGTAGTTATCTTGCCGAGTTGCTATTAAGCAAAGGATATGAAGTTTACGGATTAGTAAGAAGGTCAAGTTTAGAAAACTATGACAGAATTGAACATATCCGTGATAAACTCAAATTT
>JBKBRH010000092.1:0-4345 GCA_046292225.1 Endomicrobiia bacterium | reverse complement strand
GTGTTAATTAATACAGTTGCTAAGTTTTTCATTTTTATTTTTTACTATATATACAACCACAATAATTTTGTATATAAAATTTGTATTGTTTTGCTGTTTGTATTGTTTTTTTAAACCCATCGTTTTTTTTAAAATCTATTTTTAAAAGTTTTTCATTATCAATTTTTTTGCCAATTTCAAAAATTTTTTTTGAATTTTTGTACGGACTTATAGTCAATGTTGTTGTAAAAAAATCAAATTTATATTCTTTTAGTAAGTTATAAGTTTTTTCAAGCCGGAGTTTGTAACACAATTCGCAACGTTTTCCCCCCTCAGGTTCATCTTTATACCTTTGACAGATTTCAAACCATATTTGTGGTTCATAATCTCCATATATTATT
This sequence comes from Endomicrobiia bacterium, assembly GCA_046292225.1. Lineage (GTDB taxonomy): Bacteria > Elusimicrobiota > Endomicrobiia > DTEH01 > DTEH01 > JANXDG01. Next base: position 3,965 of record JBKBRH010000092.1, on the reverse strand, counting down.
TCTATATTAAAAGTTTTACTTATTTCTTCTACAACTTTTTTTCTTCTCAAAAATTCTTCTTCTGGATAAATATTAGGATTGTAATAAAACCCTACGATTTTATAGTTTTTTTGTTTTAGTTGGTTTATTGACTCTATTGCACAAATGCCACAACAAATGTGTAATAAAACAGAATTTTTGTTATTCATACATCTTTTTTGTTATTTCTTCTATTTTTGACTTATGAAAATTTGCTTTATCTTTCTTGTTAAGTTGAGTATAAATATTAAACAGATCAATATGAGAGTATATAAAATCAGGATCTATTTTTAAAGCTTTGTTATATTCTTCAATTGCTTGGTTAATTTCTCCTAAAGAAACATAAATTCTTGCAAGATTATGGTGTGGTTGTGGAAAAGTATCATCTAAAGATATTGCTTTTTTATAATGAAAAATTGCAGTTTCAAGTTCTCCTTTTTCAACTGCTGCCATTGCAAAATTGTTATTTGCAGCAACTGAATTAGGATTGTATTTAAGTATATGTTTAAAAAATGTATAAGGTTCAAGCCAGATAAAAGTTTGTTCATATGTAAGTATAGCAAATATTATTAATACAAAAGATATAAAAATTTTTAACCAGTTATAATTTTTTAACAATAAAGATATAAAAATACAAACTCCAAACATTGAAAAATATAACCAATGTTCCATAAATAATGCGTTTATAGGTATTATTCCTGAAGTTGGTAAAAGGCATATTAAAAACCAACCAAAAGAATAAAAAATTTCAGGATATTTTTTTAATTTTATAATACTTAAAATCATAATTAATATTATTAAAGAAAATCCGAATATTACTTTAAGATTAAAAAAATTTAAAAACACAGGTAATGTTCTTTCCATATATAAAGGATACGGTTTTATTATTAATTTTAAATATTCTGTGAAAGCATTTAAAAATGTAAAAATTCTTACATACAAATTCTGGCTATAAACATTTGGTAATCTGAAAAAATTAAATGTATTTTGGAAGTTAAATATTGTTAATCTTGATATAAACCATAAAATACTTAATAAAGATGAAAATATATAAATTGTTAAAAGATAACTTTTATTTTTTAAAAAATACAACAATGTCTTTTTTTCTTTTATAGAAAAATAAATTTCTGTTATTACTAACAAAGCTGGTAAAACAACACCACGTTCTTTTGACAAAATTGCTAAAATATTACTTATTATAAAAATAAAAATTTTTGTACTATTATTTTTTTCTCTTAACAAAATATAAAGATAAATGCATAAAAGTACAAAAACAAATGATAACGGATCTCCTAAACCAGATATATAACATACTGCTTCAGTATTTACAGGATGTAAAGCAAAAAATAAACTTGCTAAAAATGCTATTGTTTTAGTATTAAAAATTTTAAATATTGTTAAATATATTAGCAAAGCGTTTGTTATATGAAATAATATATTTATAATATGAAAAATTTTATTGTTCAAACCAAAAGTTTTATTTATTATTAACCATATAAAAGTAGACAAAGGACGATAAAAATTATCTTTTAGGCCTGCACCAGAAGTAATATTTGAGAAAAAAATATTTTTTATATATTTCCAATCAGTTATGTATACATTTCTTAATATAAAATGTTCGTCATCAAACAGAAACTTGCCATCTATTACATTGCTGTAAACTATAAAAGTTATAATGGATATAAAAATTAACTGAAGAACTAAACTTTTCTTCATTTTGTTTTTACCACTTTAAAAATATCTTTAGATATTTCAAATTTTTCTATAATTTTTTTATTTTTTTCATTTCGTTTTAACAATATTATACAATCTTGATCAACAAAAACCACTGCCCAGGTAGGATCAAAAACACGGTTGATTAAAAACTGTTGTCCGAAGGGAGTATAATCGTGCCGGTAAAAAAATATAGAATTAAAATTATAAATTTTTTCAAATGCATACCATTTAGTTTCATCTTCCATCATCGGAATATATATAGATTTAAAAAATTCTTCAGGATATGCTTCTGGACGGTTGTCAACAAAAACTTTTTGTTTTGGAAATAGATAATAAATTAAATATCCTCCTATGTCATAATTGTTTAGAATAGGACCTTCTAAGTTGTTGTCTTGAAAAAATTTTGCTGCAAGTTCGTTTCCTTTTTTTAACCCAACTAAGTTAAAACTTAAATTCCAAGTAGAAGAATTTATTCTATATGAAAATAAAAAATATAATATTGCAATAAAAAACAAAAAGTAATTGTTTTTTGTAAATTTTAATTCTTTAAAATTTAATATTAAAACAGGTATAGAAAAATAAGCAAATATAGCGAAATTACGTATTGCAAATAGTGATAAAATAGTAAAAAATAAAAAGTATAAAAAATTAAAGATAGAAATATCTATTTTTTTAAATTTAATTTTTATTGTCCAGCTTAAAAGAACAAAAAATGTTAATATTTTGTAATTTAAGTTTGGTATATAATTTTTTACAACTTTGTCTATAAACCATACAGATTGATTTTCAAAAACTTTGTAGCCATAATTTTTAAAAATATTTAATGGTAAAAGTAAACCTTTAATGCCATAAGGGTTTATAAAACAACTTAAAATACTTAAAACAAATATAAAAGATAAGTAGTAAAACTTATTTTTTATGTTGTTGTTTTTATTTCTTAGATATTTGACTATCAATTCTGTTAAACTAAAAAATATTAAAACTAACCCTACAACAAAATAAATATGTAAGTTTATCCATATTATTTGTAATATTGGTAAGAAATAAAGAAAATTTTTTTCTTCATATAAAAATTTGTATAATATAAAAAAATAAACAGAAGAAAAAAAATAACTAAAAATTTCAGGCCTTATTTCTTTTCTTACACAGATTAAAGGAATTGTTAATAAAAATATCACTCCTAATAACCAAAAAGAATTTATTTCTTTTTCAACTGCTTTTAAAAAAAATAAAAATGTAAAAAATGTTATTATAGAAAAAAATATTGAAAGACCTTTAAATCCTGAGATTTTGTTTACTAAATAAAAAATTACACCGCTTAACCAATGATGGTTATAAAAAGTAAAATCTGGATAAGTATACGAATACAGATTTGTTTTTGGGACAGAAAAATTTTTTATTATAACTTCACCATTTTTTAAATGTCTTCCAATATCTGAATTTGTAAGATTTATTTCTGGCAAGGAAAGAAAAAATAAAATAATAGCAAAAATAAAACAATAAATTCTTTTTATCATTTATAAACTATTGTGCCAGGTTTTCTTGTAAGTGATGACTTTATTTCAAGTTTTACATTATATTTTTTTGCGACTTCTATAGACCTTGCCATCATAACCTGTGCTCCACTACCTGCCATCTCAAGCATCTCTTCATATGTTAAATAATCAATTTTTCTTGCTTCAGGGACAACTCGCGGATCTGTTGTAAAAACACCATCTACATCAGTATATATTTCACATATCGGACTTTTAAGTTTTGCAGCTAATGCAATAGCTGTTAAATCAGACCCGCCACGACCTAATGTTGTTATATCTTCATTTGGATTTATACCTTGGAATCCTGCAACTATAACAACTTTGTCTTGTTTTAAATATTTTTTTATTCTTCTTGTGTCAATATCTATAATTTTTGCTTTTGTATGAATTTCGTCAGCATAAATACCTGCCTGTGGACCTGTAAGTGATACAGCTTCACAATTCATAGAATGTAATGCCATTGCTACTAATGCAATAGACATTTGTTCTCCTGTAGCTAATAACATATCTAACTCTCGTTTGTCAGGATCAGGTGTGATTTGATATGCTTTTTCTATTAATTCGTCAGTAGTATCACCTGGTGCAGAAACTACCACTACTATATATTTAAATTTGTTTTTTCTGTCAATTATGATTTTTGCAACATTTTTTATTCTTTCTATAGTTGCAACTGAAGAACCACCAAATTTTAATACT
>JBKBRH010000091.1:0-4424 GCA_046292225.1 Endomicrobiia bacterium | reverse complement strand
ACACCATTACCATAACCTAAGTCGCAATCCCCTATAAATCGGGTCTAAGATTCTGACAAACAGAAATATCAGAAGTTTTACAATTCGGTGCAAGTCGCAATCCCCTATAAATCGGGTCTAAGATTCTGACTGCGGAAGGGTTTTCTCGTCGGGAACCCTCCCATTTTCCGCTAACCCCATGGTTTTATCAAAGAACAAACCTGTAAAATTTTTGTTTAAATTAAGTTTTTCCGTCATAAAATCTCTTTGCGCTAATCCCATTATGAAATTGATATACTTTAGGTTTTCTAACAACTTACAGATATTCTTCTTTATGATGTTTAATAATTTTTGCTTCGTATAAGAAAATTATATCTTCGCAGATGTTTGTTGTAAGGTCTGCTATACGTTCTATGTTGTTAATTATACGTTCTAAATGGAAATAATTCTCTATGTTTACAGGTTCAGATTTTATATCTTCTATAATTTTTTTATAAATTTGTGTTTTAAGATTGTCCACATCTTGATCTTTTTGACATAACTGTTGTGCTTTTTGTGAATCTTGTTGTATGAAAGATTTTATACTTTCTGTAAGCATATTATTTGTGAGATTAAAAATCTGTTGAATATCTGTGTTATATTCCATAAGTAAACGAACATTATTTTTTAACAAGTAAAGTCCGCTTTGAGCAATGTTTACTACATGGTCTGCTATACGTTCAAAATCGTTGTTCATCTTTAGTATACACAAGATAAATCTTAAATCAAACGCTCGTGGTTGATATTGTGCAATAATATGGACACATTTTTCTTCTACTTCTACTTCGTAATCGTTTGCCTTTTTTTCTTGTTCTTGAATAATTTTTACCACGCCGGGCTCGTCTTTAGAAAAAATATATTTAATTGCGCTACTAAACATGTCAAGTATAAGGTTTGAAAATTCTACTATTTCGTTTTTTAAATTTGAAATTTTTTCTTCAAACATAATTTTCCCCTCCAAAAAATTATAGTTCTAGTAGATTTCTTACTTAATTTCTTTCCTATTAAGAAACCTCTTGTTTAAATTCCCTCCTGTTAAGGAGAGATCAAAGGAGGTGTTTATTAACACTCTTTCTCACTTTTTAACTTTTTTACTACCTCCTACCTCCTACCTCCTGCCACTTACCACCTAACTATCTTTTTTACTTTCTCCCTACCTACCATCACCTATCACTTCATAATATCTTATAAATTAAACTTATCTACCAAAAGTTTGTATTAAAAAATTTTTTATTTCTTCTCTTAAAATTCTAAATTTTTCCAATTTTTCTTCATCTGTACCAATATAAGTTGACGGATCATAAAAACTTTTATGAATTACCTCTTTCGTGTTAGGAAAAAATGGACAGGTTTCTTTTGCTGTATCGCATACTGTAACTACATAATCAAAAAATTCGTTTTTAAACTCGTCAATATGTTTAGACCTGTTTTTGCTTATATCAATACCAATTTCTTTTAAAACTTTTATTGCATACTCATTAACTTTTGACGGTTGTGTACCAGCACTGTAGGCTTCGTATTTTTCAAAATATAAATTATTAAGTAAAGCTTCAGCAATTTGTGACCTGTTAGAATTATGTGTGCATATAAACAACACTTTCTTTTTCATAAACTTATCCGAACCTGCCCATGATATATTCTTCTGTTTTTTTCATCTTAGGTGCAGTAAATATAGATTCTGTAGGACCAAACTCAATCAGTTCCCCTAAAAATAAAAACGCTGTGTAGTCAGAAACACGGGACGCTTGTTGTAAATTGTGTGTTACGATAATTATAGTATGATTTTCTTTTAATTCTAAAATCAAATCTTCTATTTTAGAAGTAGATATAGGGTCTAATGCTGAACATGGTTCGTCAAAAAGTATAACTTCTGGTTTCAGCGCTAATGTCCGTGCTATACACAACCTTTGTTGTTGTCCGCCGGAAAGATGTGTGCCATAATGATAAAGTTTGTTTTTTACTTCTTCGTATAATCCAGCTTCTTTAAGAGCGTTTATTACAGTTTCTTCTATATATTTTTTGTTTTTTATTCCGTTAAGTTTTAATCCTATTGCTACATTTTCAAAAATTGTCATTGTAGGGAACGGATTTGGTTGTTGAAATACCATACCAACTTTTTTTCTTACATCCATAGGATCTACATCTTTAGCATAAATATTTCTACCATCAAGGAATATTTCACCTTCAACCTTTGCATTGGGGACAATCTCGTGAAGACGGTTTATACATCTTATCAAGGTTGATTTTCCACAACCTGATGGTCCTATTATTGCTGTAACTTTATTTTTATATATTGGTAGTGAAATATTTTTAAGCACTTGATGTTCGTTATACCATGCAGAAAGGTTTTTTATCTCAAGTTTTATCTCAAACATAAAAAATCCTATGTAAAAATATATTTTTTATAAAAAATTTCTATTTATACTTCAACAAAATTTTTCTACTTATAAGGATAATAAGATAAACAATCAAAATTAAAACTAATGCACCAGTCCATGCTTGTCTATGCCAGTCATCATATGGAGATATTGCATAAGCAAAAATTTGTAGTGGCAGTGCCGATATTGGATCAAACAAACTTCTGTGCCAAAATCTGTTCCCAAAAGCAGTAAAAAGCAGTGGTGCTGTTTCGCCAAAAATACGTGCCACTGCTAAAAGTATTCCTGTTAAAATACCTGGTTTTGCTGTATTGAGTATAACAAAAAACACTGTTTTCCAATAACTTATTCCTAACGCTAAGGAAGCTTCTTTTATATTTCTTGGCACCATTTTTATCATTTCTTCAGTAGTTCTTGTTATTGTTGGAAGCATAATTATACCTAATGCGACCCCACCTGAAACTGCTGAAAATTTTTTCATAGGGGAAACTATCAAACTATATGTAAAAATGCCGATAACTATTGAAGGTACTCCTGAAAGAACATCTAATAAAAATCTTAATACAGAAGAAAATTTAGAAGGTTTTGCAGAATTTGAACTTTCAGCAAGATAAACTCCGCTAAACACTCCTATAGGTACTGACCATAAACTTGCTAATAAAACTAATATAAAACTTCCAACTATAGCGTTAACCATTCCACCACCAGGTTCACCAACAGGTTTAGGTAATCTTATAAAAAAATCTAAATTAAGTGAAGAAATTCCTTTAAAAATTACATAACCAAGAATAAACAACAAAATAAAACAAACTACACCTCCTGAAGTGTAGATTAAAAACTGCATAATTTTATCTATTATTTTTCTTTTCATACTTTATACTTCTTAGTTGTAGAATAGATTAACACTTTTGCAAAAATATTCAAAATTACAGTAACAAAGAAAAGTGTTAACCCTATTTTAAACAAGGATGAAACATATAAATCAGTAGTAGCTTCAGCAAACTCGTTTGCTATAACAGAAGCTAATGTTGCTGAAGGATGAAAAAGTGAAAGTGATATTTCATGCACATTACCTATAACCATTGTAACAGCCATCGTCTCACCTATTGCTCTACCTAAACCTAAAATTACCGCACCTACAACACCTTGTTTTGCTGTCTTTAAAACTGCTATCTTTATCATCTCCCATTTTGTTGCACCTAAAGATAATGCTGCTTCTCTTAAATTTCTCGGTACAGATTCAAAAATATCTTTGCTAATAGAAGAAATTGTAGGTGTTATCATTATACTAAGTATTATACCTGCAGATAACATATCAAGTCCGTGAGGTTCTCCTTGGAAAAAAATTAAAAACCCAAAAACTTTCTGAAGAAAAGGTTCAATATAATTTCTTAAAATCGCTGATAAAACAAATATTCCCCATAAACCATAAATCACACTTGGTATTCCTGCAAGAAGTGATATTATAACACTTAAAAATTCTTTTAATTTTTTGTTTGCAAACTCTGACAAAAACAATGCTATACCTAAGGAAATAGGTACAGAAATTAATAATGCTAAAAACGAAGATATTACACTACCATATATGAAAGGTAGCGCACCATATTGTTCAACTACAGGATCCCAAACTTTTGTTATAAAAAATTTTAACCCAAACTTACTAAAAGCTAAACCTGACTCTTTTAGCAACATCATAAAAAGAAGAACTATAAGTAGAAAACTTATAAAAGCAGCAACTTTTGTGATACCAAACAACAACTTATCAGCAAAATTTTTATTTTTCATTTTTTTCTAAAAAACTTTCAGTATTGAAGATATCTCACAATGGTCATTTTGAACCAACCCAAATGGCGTGCGATTACATTTCGTTCAGAACGAACAAAAAGTGGGATAATTATGACACATTTTCCATAGACCATGGTCCATAGTCGACAGAAATAATACTGTGGACTGTTGACCGTAGACTATAGACTATTTTTCTTTCTCACTTTTTCACTTTTTTACTTCTCACCATCACTATCTCCTACC
>JBKBRH010000090.1:0-4531 GCA_046292225.1 Endomicrobiia bacterium | reverse complement strand
ATTTACAAGAAATATTAAAAAAGTCACAAGTATATGATGGGATGATGCTTGTATTTGTTCCTGGTGCTACTGGAAGTGTTACTACTATAGAATATGAAAAAGAATTAATAAAAGATACAAAAGAATTGTTTTATGATTTAGTAAAAGAAGAAAAACAGTACTACCATGATACAACACATTTTCATGGTAATGCAACATCACATCTCAGAGCTACTTTAGTTGGTCCATCTCTTGTTATACCTATTACTGAAGGAAAGCTACATTTAGGTGTGTGGCAACAAGTTGTTTTTATAGATTTTGACAACAGAGAAAGAAATAGAGAAATAATTGTTAAAATAATAGGAAGTAAAATATAATACTAATTTTTTTTCTAAACAAATTTTGTAAAAGGAGAAGATTATGATAGACATTTTTGCGAAATGTTATAAATTTACAGATGCTAAACAAGCACAAATGTTAGGTATATATCCATACTTTAAACCAATAGAAACAGCACAAACTTCAGAAGTTATCATTAATGGAGAAAGAAAGATAGTTTGTTGTTCAAACAATTATTTAGGTTTAACAGTGCATCCTAAGATAAAACAAGCAGCAATAAAAGCGATAAAAAAATACGGAACAAGTTGTACTGGGTCAAGATTTTTAAGTGGTTCATTAAATTTGCATGAAGAAGTTGAAGAAAAGTTTGCAAAATTTATTAATAAAGATAAAGCAATATTGTTTACTACGGGACATCATGTGAATTTAGGCGTAATTCAAGCATTGGTTGGACGAGGTGAAGTGGTTATAACTGATAAACTTGATCATGCATCAATTATTGACGGATGTATGATAGCAGAATATTTTGGTGCAGAGATGGCCAGGTTTAGACATAATAATATGGAAGATTTAGAACGGGTTTTACAAAAATATGAAGACAAACCAAAACTTGTTGTTGTAGATGGTGTTTTTAGTATGGAAGGTGATATTTGTAATTTACCAGAAATAATACATCTTGCTAAAAAGTATAATGCAAGAGTGATGGTAGATGACGCACATGCATTAGGTGTTTTAGGTGAGAATGGTCGTGGTACTGCAGAATATTTCGGTTTAGAAGAAGAGACGGATCTTGTGATGGTTACAGCATCAAAATCTTTAGCTTCAATTGGTGGATTTATTGCAGGTAAAGAAGAGGTTATACATTATATTAAACATCATGCAAGATCGTTAATATTTACAGCAGCTTTACCTCCAGCACAGGTTGCTGCAATTTCTGCTGCTTTAGATATTATTCAAGAAGAACCTCAAAGAAGAAAAAGGTTGTGGGAAATAACTAATAGGATGTTGAAAGGATTTAAAGAATTAGGTTTTAATACAAGAAATGCTCAAACACCAATTATACCAATTCTTGTTGGTGGTGGATTAAAGAAAGTTTTTTCCTTTTGGCGTGCATTATATGATGAAGGTGTTTTTGCATCACCAGTTTTACCTCCGGCAGTACCAGAAGGAGAGGAACTTATTAGGACAAGTTATATGGCTATACATACTGATGAACAACTTGAGTTTGTATTAGACAAATTTGCTAAAGTAGGAAGAAAGTTTGGGTTAATTTCTGGCAGTGGCCTGCCTAAAGGTAAAATTATTAAAATGCCAAAAAGAAAAATAACAAGACAGTTTACAAAAAAATTTTTTGCTGGTACTAAAAAATGGATGAAAAAACTTTTTTTGGTAAAAAATAAATGAGGCTAAGAGTTGTAACGACAAATAAAGAACTGTTAAAATTTATAAAATTTCAGTGGGAAGTTTATAAAAATGATCCACATTGGGTGCCAATGTTGGTTTCAGATCTAAAATTGTTGTTTGATAATAAGAAAAATTTATTTTGGGAACATGCAGATAAAAAATTGTTCTATATAGAAGATGAAAATGGTAAAATATTATCACGCGTTTGTGGTGTAATTGATTATAATTTTATAAAATTTCATAAAGAAAGAACAGGGTTTTTTGCATTTTTTGAATGTTTAGATACTAAAGAAGCAAAAAATTCTTTAAATATTTTACTTTCTTCAGTAGAGATGTGGTTAAAAGAAAAAGGGATGAAAAAAATTTTAGGTCCAACTGCACCTTCTACAAATGATGAAATGGGATTATTATACGAAGGGTATGATTCAGAACCTGTTTTAATGATGCCGTATAATCCGCCATATTATCATGAGTTACTTATCAATTATGGGTTTAAAAAAGCAAAAGATTTGTACGCCTATAAAATTACAAAAGAAAATTTGCCAATAGGAAGAATTAAAAAAATTGTTGATACAGTAAAAACAAAATTGCCACAGTTAAAAATTCGTCCTGTGAATATGAAAAATTTTGCACAGGAAATTAAATATGCAGTTGAAATTTATAACGATGCATGGGAGAAAAACTGGGGTTTTGTTCCCTGGACAGAGAAAGAGTTTGTCTCACAAGCGTTAAGGTTAAAACCTTTAATAAAACCAGAATTTGTATTATTTTCTTTCTTAAAAGAAGAACCTGTTGGTATGATCATAACAGTACCTAATTATAACGAAGTGTTAAAGAAATTAAATGGCAAATTAGGACCAATAGAAATTATAAAATTTCTTTACTACAAAAATAGGATAAAATCTTTACGTATAATGGTTATGGGAGTAAAAAAAGAATATAGGAATCGCGGGATTGAAGTTGTTATGTATTATGAAACAATACTTAACGCGCTAAAGGAAGGATATCAGTGTGGTGAAATATCATGGATATTAGAAGACAATGTTATGATGAACCGTGCTGCAGAAACGCTTGGTGCAGTTTTGTATAAAAAATATCGTGTATACGAAAAAGATATTGATTAATTTTATTTCACATTAGTTTTTATATTTATATAATTCTTCAAAATTTTATCTTCTCATTCTATTCAAATCTTTAAAAGGAGAAATGTATGGATAAAACAATTCGTGAATTACATGAAAAAATTCAAAAAGAATCTGTTTTTATACAAGACTTAAAAAATGAAATTCATAAAATAATTATAGGACAGGATTATGTAATAGACAGAATTTTTATAGGTTTGTTAGGTAAAGGACATGTTTTGATAGAAGGAGTACCTGGCTTGGCTAAAACTTTAATTATTAAAACAATATCAAAATGTATTCAAACAAAATTTCAAAGAATCCAGTTTACACCGGACTTGTTGCCAGCGGATATTGTTGGCACTTTGGTTTATAATCCGCAGACGACACAGTTTATAGTAAAAAAAGGACCAATTTTTGCAAATATTATTTTAGCAGACGAAATTAATCGTGCTCCTGCTAAAACACAATCTGCTTTACTTGAAGCAATGCAGGAAAAACAGGTAACTATTGGAGAACAAACTTATAAACTTGAAGAACCATTTTTAGTTTTAGCGACACAAAATCCTATTGAACAAGAAGGAACTTATCCGTTGCCAGAAGCTCAAGTTGATAGATTTATGTTGAAAATAAAAATTTCTTATCCAGATAAGGATGAAGAAAAAAGTATTTTAGAATTAACACCAGAAACTTTAGAAGAGAAGTTTGCTAATTTGAGACCGATAATTTCTCCAAATGATATTTTGAAAACAAGCAAGATAATTAATGAAATTTATATTGATGAAAAACTAAAGGATTATATTTTGAATATAATTTTCGCTACAAGAGAACCTGAAAATTATAATCTAAAAGAAATAAAACCGTTTATAATGTATGGTGCATCACCTCGTGCTTCTATATATTTAGTTTTAGCAGCAAAATGTTTTGCATTTTTAAATCACAGAGGGTATGTCATACCAGATGATATTAAATCAATTGCATATGATGTTTTACGACACAGAATTATACTCACCTACGAAGCAGAAGCAGAAGAAATGACTTCAGATGATATTATCAAACAAATTTTGAACACAATAGAAGTTCCGTAAATTTTGGTTATTTTTTAAAAAATTCATTAATTTGTTATTATTTAATAAAAATTAATTTTTTATCTTATGTTGAAAAGTAGAAGTTATATTTTGTATGTTGTAAAAAATAAGAATAATAAGATTAAATTAAAGGAGATTAAAATATATGGTACTAAGATTTAATAAACACAGAAGAACTCTTGAACAAGATGAGTACAGATACGAACTACAAGATGTAGAAGAACCAAATCTTTACAGAGATATTTTTAGCTATGACGAGATACCAAAAATTCCTTTCAATCACAGGTTAGTACCAATGAATCCTGCTGAAGAAATATGGATAACTGATACTACATTTCGTGACGGACAACAAGGGTTTGGAAATTTTACTGTAGAACAAATTGTTGATTTATACAAGCTTATGTCTGAGTTATCTGGACCTAACGGAGTTATAAAATATACTGAATTTTTTATATATACAGATAAAGATAAAAAAGCAGTTGAAGAATGTAGAAGTTTAGGTTTGAAATATCCTGAGATTACATCATGGATAAGAGCAAACGAGAAAGATTTCGAACTTGTAAAACAAATGGGACTTAAAGAAACAGGTATACTTGCGTC
>JBKBRH010000089.1:1388-4569 GCA_046292225.1 Endomicrobiia bacterium | reverse complement strand
ACTAATTTTTTTATATTTGTTGAGGAAACTAAAACAAGACTTGTGGGAATAACTAAATATCCAAAACTTAACATCAAACCTATGCTTCTTAAAAAAAATATAAAGTTTAATCCAACTATGAAAAAAAATATAAAGTTTAAAACTTTATAATTTATCCCAAAAGCATAACTACTTTCTCTGTCAGAATAAATAAAAAATAATTGTCTTTTAAACAAAATAAAAAATAAAATACTAACTAAACATACAAAAAAACTAAAAATTAAATCTGTAGTTGTTGCTATCAAAATATTACCTGATAAAGTATCCAAAATATGTGTCTGTAAAAAACTCGTTTTTGACAAAAATAATACACTTAAAGAAAACGCTACTACATATATTATACCAACTAAACTTTCTTCAGATAAACTCTTTTCTTCTTTATAAAAACTAAAAATCATTAAACCTAAAAAAACAATAAATATCATACTTAAATATGGGTTTATACCAAACATAATTCCTAACACAAAACCTAAAACTGCTAATTCTGATATAGCTAAACTAATAAATATTGATTTCTTTAATACAACAAATACTCCAAGTATACCAAGCCCTAATGAAGCAAAAATTCCTAAAATTAAAGATTTTAAAAAAATGTCCTGGTTAAAATATTCTAAAAAATTCATACTTTAATAAATCTCCAATTGTCAACTTCAAAAATTTTTGTGTTTGTTTTAAACACATCTTTTATTCTATTCTGCAACAAATCTATATCTTCAAGTTTGTTAATTATTTCAATGGTATTATTGTTTACAACAAATAATCTCTCAACATAATTCAAAATTATTTCCAAACTATGAGAAACAACAATAACTGTAAACTTTTGTTCTTTTTTTAAGTTCTTAATAAACTCAAGAGATATTTTCGTGTTAAATATATCAAGATCGTTTGTTGGCTCATCTAACACTAATACATCAGGTTCTCTAAGTAAACTTCTTAAAATTAGAATTTTTTGTTTTAACCCGCCAGAAAGATCTTTATAAAGTTTAAACTTAATTTCTTTAATATTGAATTTTTCAAGAATTTTATCAATTTTTTGTTTTTCTTGTTTTGTAAGTTTAAATTTAAAATTTTTCAAAAAAGCAAATGATAAAATATCATAAACACTAAATGGAAATGTTTCATCAACTGTAAAAATCTGTGGAACATAACCAAATTTTATATCTTTGTTTTTCACAATTTTTCCTTCTAAAGGTTTAATAATACCTAAGATTGTTTTTAACAAAGTAGTTTTACCAGAAGCGTTAGGCCCTACTATACCTAAAAACTCGTCATCATAGAGTGAAAAATTAAGATTTTTTAAAATTCTTTGTTTTCTTTTATATCCGCAAGATAAATTTTTTACTTCTAAGATTTTATTTTTTATTTGCATATTGCTTCTACAAGGTTATCAATTAAAGTTATATAATCTTTTATATCTTTTTTACCACCAACAGATACAGCTACAACTTCATACCTTACTTGAGTAGATTTTGATACAAACTCAGTATGTTTTTTGGGATAAAAATTTTCGTGCAAAATAACAACTGGTTTTTCTTCTTTTAGTTTTTCTATTACTTTAGAGAGATATTTAGCTGAAGGCGGTATCCCAGGTTTTGGTTCTAAAGTAATAATTTCTTTTAAACCAAAACAGTCAAAAAAATAAGCAAATGTTTTATGGTAAGACACAACTTTTTTGTTAGTTAATTTCTCTATTTTTTGTTTCCAGATAGAAATTTTTTCATCAAGCAGTTTTAAATATCTATCTTTATTCTCTATAAAATAATTCTTATTTTTAGGCATAAGGATAGAAAGTCTTTCTGTTATATCTTCAACAATAATTTTTGCATTTTCTGGTGAAAGCCAATAATGTGGATTACCAAATATATGAACCTCACCCATCCTTGCATCAACTTTACCTTCGGGAACTTCAAGTTTTTTTATTCTTTGAGAAACATCTAAATATCCTACCTGACCATATACAACTTTATTATTTCCTGACATAAGTATTAAATCATCAACCCAACTATCTAAATCCATACCAATTTTTATCACTAAATCTGATTTCCTGATATGTGCTACCATGGAAGGTTTTAATTCAACTCTGTGAGGATCTTGCCAACCATATGTCAAAGAAATAACCTCTACTTTGTCTTTCCCAATAACTGAAACAAATTCTGCTAAATCTTGTGTTGTTGTTACTACATAAATTTTATCTTTGGCAATAGAGAAACAAACTGAACTTAAAAATAACAAATTTATAATATTTATCAAAAACCTATCCTTCATTTTTTCCTCCTAAAAATTATATATAATTTTTTAAAAAACTTGAAACTTTTATTCTAACCTATGACTATGTGGACCAAAACCAAAAACTAGTTGTAGATAAATTTTGTGTTTATTAGTTGTATCTTCATACTTATATTGTGTTCTTAAAAAAGTTGATTCAGTAATGTATCTTGTTATAACAAAACTCCAAGAAGAAAATGTTTCTTTTTCGTCCAAATTTTCCTCATCTATAACTTCTGGAGTTTCAACATAATCTTTTATTATCCCTAAAGACCAATATTTTGAAATTTTGTAGTCAACAAAAAAATATCCACCAAGACGGTTATATGTTTGGTAAGCCATATCTCTTTTAAGATTCATAATTTCTGTCTGTATTTTAAACAAACTATAAGTTGAAATTATATATTTATAAGTAAGATCTAATCCAAGAATATTTACTTCATCTTTATTTTGTTCAAACTCAGGACCTTTTGATAACAAATAATTTAGCCCAATTTCTAACTCTGAAACTTTAGTTGTTGGAAAACTTAACCACAGTTTAGAACTGTAAGTTCTGTCAACAATAGAAAAATTTTCATGGTTGTTATTTTCATTTTCTTCATGATGGTTAGTAATATCCCAAACACCAAAATTTGCTCTTAAGAAAAAATTTAATGGAAACACATAACTTAAATCAAAACCATCACCTATTAACCCATCTTCATTAAAAAATTTTGTTATCACTTCTGGTTGGTCAAAATATGGTCTGTGATGAGAATGAAGTTTGTTTATTTTACCGAAATCTATACGTTTTTTCCCTAATTCTAACCCTAAACCACTAAACAAAATTTTTTGAAAACTTACATATCCTTCTTCAAAATCTAACGCATAGTCATTG
>JBKBRH010000089.1:0-1289 GCA_046292225.1 Endomicrobiia bacterium | reverse complement strand
AATTCTAACCCTAAACCACTAAACAAAATTTTTTGAAAACTTACATATCCTTCTTCAAAATCTAACGCATAGTCATTGTTATGTTTATGTAAAGATAAAATTAAACTTGACCAAATTGTAGGATAAAGATATCCTTGAAACGATAATTCTATCTCTTCTACATTTAAAACATTTTTTGACTCTTTTGAAACCTCACTATAAAAATTTCCAATAACAGATATATCAGGCAAATTAGAAACTACACCACGCATACCAGCAAGTGGTGTCTGAGAATATGTTTTTGAAATAAATAAACAAATTAATAAAAATAAAAATTTTTCCATATTTATCCTCCTTTTTGTAGAAAAGTCTATAATATTAAACAATAATGTAAGACAACTAAAAATTATACTGGTGGTGCACGGGAAAGAGTTAAACTAATAAAAATTTTATGTAAGAATTTGAAAGAATGGTGTTGTAATATTATAAGAAAAACTATTAAGAAAACAAAATTGTGATAATTAAAAACTAAATTATTTAGCAGTCCTACTGCAAGACAAACCAAACAGTTATGTTCTTCATACGAAATAAAATTATGAAAATGAGAATGATAAGTTATACCAAATGAAGTTAACAAAAATAATAATAGTAAAAAAATTGATAACAACCTTTTCATATTAAAAATATACAAAAACTTTTTTTAAAAATTCAATCTAATCATTGAAATTAAAGATATCTTTTGTTATTTCATAAAAATTATGAAAAAAATTTCTAAATTTTATTTTTTATTTATTTGTTTTATTTTTATCTTTTTATTTTCCTGTGCTAAAAACAAAAATGAAAAAAATTATTCTTTTGAAGTAATAATTTCAACAGGAACAATTAAATCAGGTGATATTTTAGAAAATATTTTTAAAAACAAAAATTTTGACAAAACAGAGATAAAATCTATAATATCTACAATAAACAAAAACTATAATATAAAAAAATTTTTTCCTGGAGATTATTATGAAATATTACACACAACATCTAATACAATATTAAAACTTAATTATTGGATAAAACCAACAGAATATTTTTCAGTTATAAAATCTACTTGTGGAACTTTTCAATTTAGCAAAACAAAATTAAACTATAAAGAAAAAATAATCATAAAAGAGGCTGAGATTGAAGATTCGTTATGGAACGCGATGATAAAACAAAATATTACACCTGAAACAATACTTAATTATGCAGACATTTTTTCCTGGCAGATAGATTTTTTAACTGAAGTAAGAAAAGGTGATAAATTTAAAGTTGTATATAAACAA
>JBKBRH010000088.1:0-4605 GCA_046292225.1 Endomicrobiia bacterium | reverse complement strand
AAAACACTGGCAGTTCTCAAAGTCAAGGTGGAGAAGTTTATATTGATGATATAAAGATTGTCAGGTGATAGGTGGCAGGTGGTAGTAGGTAGGTGAAAAGTGAGAAAGTGAAAAAGAGAAATAGGTGATAGGTGGAAGTAGGTGGGTGGGAAGTGAAATAGTAAAAAGTAAGAAAGTGAGTTTCTTTAGCCGGATAAAATTAAAAAGGAGGTAAAAATTTGTATGAAAAAAAATTTCTACATAATATTAGGATTATTTTTTATATTTTCCTGTAGTAAAAAAGATAAATTACAAATAAATACATTAGAGTTGTCAATTTCTCCATCTCCTGTTGTAGTTGAACCTACAAAAAAAATAGAGTTAACCTGTAGTGGAAAATCTGCAAAATCTGATAATGTTGATATAAACCCAATATGGACAGTTGAACCTGAAACATTAGGAACATTTTCACCTACACGAGGAAAAAAAGTTAACTTCACAGCATCTAACCAAACAGGACAAGGTAAAATAAGAGCTACCGAAGGTGATGTTTATAAAGAAGTTAAATTAACTATAACTCAAAGCACACAAACTAATGGCGGTGGCGGAGGTGAGAGTAATAGAATGCTGATATACAGTGATTCCGGAATGAATGATAAATTAGATTTTGCATTTTATTATTTTGATACTAATAACGAAGAACCGTGGCAAATAACAACAAATGATTCTTCTCCTGGGTATGATGTTGATCCACAAAAATGTGTAAAAGTAGATTACACAGATCAACAAAATGGTTTTGGTGGGTTTTACTTGAAATTTAAATCACCTCAAGATTTATCTTCCTACTCTAAACTTACATTTTATGTAAAAGGTAAAACCGGTGGTGAAATGTTTAAAATAGGTATAAAAGATAGTAACAGCAATGAATATAAAAAGACCATCACAGCAACTTCATCTTGGCAAAAAGTAGAGATCGATTTATCAGAGTTCGTTAATGTTAATAAACAATCTATATCTTTACCATTTATATTAGCATTTGAAAATGTATTACAATCAGGTGATAAAACAATTTATATTGATTTAATACAATACGAATAGCATATATTATTTAAGTGAAAAAAGTTTTATTATTTTTGTCAATATTTTTTTGTTCCTTAAAAATTTTTCCTTCTACAAAAATTGAGCTTCGTGGAAGAAAGATTTATTTAAATGGCGAGATTTTTGTAGTTCGTGGTGTATGTTATTCACCAATACCTGTTGGTAAAAATCCGTCAAACTACATATGGTGGGAGGAAAAAAATTATCTTTCTGATATAGCAAAGATAAAACAACTTGGTGCAAATGTTATAAGAACATATTCTGCACCACAAAGTTATCATCCTAACTTTGCAGAATTTTTAGAGAAATGTTATGAAAACGGAATATATGTTATAATTGGTTATTGGGTAAATCATGGACAAAATTTTGCTGACACAAATGTAAGAAATACTGAAAAACAAAATTTTAAAAAAATAGTTAATACATGGAAAAACTATCCTTCAGTAATAATCTGGTGTTTTGGAAACGAAGTATATCCATCAGGTGGGTCAAGTTGGAAGGACTGGTATAGTTTAATTAAAGAAGTATCTCAAGAAGTTAAAAATATTGATAGTGTCCATCTTTTGATGAATGTTGTTAACACAGACTACTTTTATGGCACAGTTGGTGATACTTCTTATGGTAGTGATGATGAGAATTTATCTTTGCTTGACTTATGGGGTATAAACGCGTATTTAGGTTATGATTTTAAAAATTTGTTTTCTGACTATGAAACAAAAACATCAAAACCGTTAATTATTACAGAATTTGGTTGTGATAGTTATGATAAAAGATACAATAAAGAAGATGAATTTATGCAAGCAAATTATATTGTTTCACAATGGAGAGATATTGAACGAAATCTTACTTTAAATAACGGTGTTGTAAGTGGTGGCTGTGTTTTTGAATGGACAGATGAATGGTGGAAAAGTTTTACAAACTCTTCAGATTCTAAACAGGATACCTCCACTGATTGGACAGATTCTAATTATGAGGATTTTAATATGAACGAAGAATGGTTTGGGATAATGAAAATTTCGTCTGATAATTACAGAAATTATATCACAACTCCAAAAAAATCTTATTTTGAACTACAGAAGTTATGGAAAAAATTTGTTTTTGCTGAAGAAAAAAATGTTTATACATATCCTAACCCTGCAACAAATTGTGAGTTTGTAAAGTTTAATTTACCATATGATGCTCAAGAGATTAATATCTACAACATTGCATCAGAACTTGTAAAAACAATTAAAGTAGAAAATGTCTTTGATACAAGATGGTATCTTGATAATAATTATTACAAAAAAGTTGCTTCAGGAGTTTATGTTTTCATAGTAAAAACAAAAAGTTCTAAAATCTACAGAAATAAAATAGTAGTTATAAAATAATTTTATTGACTTTATTGACAAATCATTAATTTTTTTAGTATTTATTTTAAAAAAGTTTACAATTTATTTACACAAAAATTCTTAAAAAAGGAGGAGGTGAGAAAAAATAAAAATTTTAAAAAATATGAAGAGAAAAATTTAACTAAAAAGGAGGTAATATAAAATAATGAATAAAATAAAAAATTTTTTGATGTTTGTCATAATAGGTATGTTTTTATACGGATGTGCAACAGTTCCTTTAGCAGAAGAAGATGAAATGGTACCTAAAAAAACAACAGTATCAAAAAATGTAGAAAAAGAAGAAACATCATCAGCTACAACAACAAAACAACCTTCAACTCCATCTTTAACAACACCATCACCTATTATTCCCCCACAGGCAGAAGAAACCGGTGCTCTTATAGGATACAAAGTTCAATTTCCTTTCTGGGTTTATAAAGATAGAATTTCAAGAGAAAACCATTTTATACCTTCTGGTTGGATGGGCGATTATGGTGATTTAAAAATTAACGAAAACTGGAAAGAAAATCCAAAAGATGGACAAAGTTGTATAAGGTTAGAATATTCAGCAAAACGTTCCCAAGGACAAGGTTGGGCTGGAATTTATTGGCAAAATCCTGCAAACAACTGGGGTACTGTAAAAGGTGGGTTTGACCTTCGTGGTGCTACAAAACTTACTTTTTATGCTCGTGGGGAAAAAGGTGGTGAAATTTGTGAATTTAAAATGGGTGGTATAAGAGGAGAATACAGCGATTCTGACACTGCTACTACAGGTCCTGTGCAACTAACAAAAGGATGGAAAAAATATACTATAGATTTAAAAGGGTTAGATTTATCATATATTTCAGGCGGTTTTTGTTGGGTATTAACTGCTAATGACAACCCTGATGGTTGTGTAATTTATTTAGATGAAATAGTTTACGAAAAAGAAAAATAA
Organism: Endomicrobiia bacterium; assembly: GCA_046292225.1. GTDB lineage: Bacteria > Elusimicrobiota > Endomicrobiia > DTEH01 > DTEH01 > JANXDG01. The sequence continues at coordinate 1,224 of JBKBRH010000088.1, read as the reverse complement.
AATTATTTTTAAAAACAACGGTTGGTTTGTATGTGTAAAAAAATTATACTACTTTTATTTTTATTATATATAAATATTTCCTTATCAGTTTTTGCCGACATATTTTATGTATTTTCACCATCTCCTAAAGAAAAAAATTTTTATTCACCAACAGGTTATATGGGCGATGTCTCTGATATAAACTTATCTGCAAGCAACGAAGTGTTAACTGTTGATAATTATCCATCTTTAAAATTAAGGTATAAACCTAAAGGAATACAAAAATGGATCGGTGTATATTTTCAAAATCCGCCTACTAACTGGGGACAGTATAAAGGTGGTTATGATTTAACAGGTGCTGAAAAACTTGTTTTTTATGCAAAAGGAGAAAATGGCGGAGAAATAATCACATCAGTAGGTGTTGGTGGGATAAAAGGTAAATATCCTGACTCTGATATTTATCAAACAGGTCCTGTAAAGCTTACAAGAGAATGGAAAAAATATACTATTGACCTTTATGGTTTGGATTTGAGTTATATCTCAGGTGGATTCTTTTTTATTATAGAAACAAAAGATAATCCTTTAGGATGTACAATATATTTTGGTGATATATATTATGAAGGTAAAAAAATAAAATCTTCGGTGCTCTTCGCAGATAAAAAACCGCCTCAAGTAAGTTTGTCTCTTCTACAAAGACAAGTTGAGGTAGAATATGATTCTGAAGGAGTTGCTAAAGAAGTAAAAATAGAGATTCAAATTTTTTGTGATGACGATGTTGGTGTTGATGTTTGGAGTTTAGAAATTTTTTCTCCACAACAGAATATAATTAAAAAATTTTCAGGCAATGGTAAGGTTAACAAGACGCTAATATGGGACGGGTTAGATGATGTGTATACAAAAGTTGTTCCTGAAGGTGTGTATAGAGTAGTTTTAAAAGCAACAGATTCTGCTGGTAATTCTTCTTCAAAAGAAGATTCTTTAAATATTATTCATAAAAAACCACAGCCACAAAAAGTTGTTGAAGTTAAAGAGATAATAAAAGAAGTTCCTAAGGAGGTAAAAATAACAGAAGATGAGAAATCTTTAAGGGTACAACTGCAGTCAAGTTTGTTGTTTGAGACAGGCAAATGGGAACTTTTGCCACAAAGTAGAAATACGCTTTTAAATGTTGTAGAACTTTTAAAACAATATCCTAAAAATAAAATTGTAGTTGAAGGGCATACAGATTCAGTAGGTTCTGACGAG
>JBKBRH010000087.1:0-4812 GCA_046292225.1 Endomicrobiia bacterium | reverse complement strand
AAAAATGAATGCTGTAGATCATCCTCACGGTGGCGGTAGAGGAAGATCAAAAGGTGGTAATCACCCTCAATCTCCATCTGGTGTGCCAGCAAAAGGATACAAAACAAGAAGAAAAAGAAACATATGGGATAAGTTTATAATACAAAGAAGAAAAAAATAATAAAAGAGGTAATAAAATATGCCAAGAGTACCTTATGTAGATATTAAACTTTATAAAAAAGTACAAAAAATTTTACAAAATAAAGAAAAAAAAGTTATAAAAACCTGGGCAAGAGATTGTACTATAATTCCAGAATTTGTAGGATTTACATTTTTAGTCCATAACGGGAAAAAATTTATCCCTGTGTATGTTACAGAACAGATGGTTGGACACAAACTTGGCGAGTTTGCTCCTACAAGAATTTTCCGTGGACATGGTGAAGCTCATACTAAAGAAGCTACGGAGTTGACATAACAGAAAAGGAGAAAAAATATGCAAGGTATCTGTCATGCTAGATATATAAGATATTCGCCACGAAAAATTGCTCAAGTATTAAAAATTATCCGTGGGAAAAAAGTTTCTGAAGTTTTTAATATTCTAAACAATATTAACAAATCTTTTGTAGAAGATTTGAAAAAATCTATAAAAAGTGCATTATCAAATGCAAAAGGTCTTAAAGAACCAGACAAGTTTTATTTAACTCAATGTTATGTTACAAAAGGTCCTTATATGAAAAGAATTATGCCGAAAGCTTTTGGTAGAGCAGCGTTGTTTACAAGAAAAACTGCGCATTTAACTGTTGTGGTAAGTAATGAATATAACAAAAAAGTTAAAAAGGAGAGTTAAAATATGGGACAGAAAGTTCCACCACCAGCTAACCGACTTGGTTTTATAGAAAATTGGAAATCAAGATGGTTTGTAGATTTTAAAACGACTGCTGATTATGTAGAACAAGATTATCGTATAAGGGGATATATTAAAGAAAAATTTAGAAACGCCATTGTTCCAAGGATATTTATTGAACTTACTGGGAAACAAATTATTATAGATATCCATACAGTAAGACCAGGAATTGTTATAGGTAAAAATGGTGAGAATATAAACGAACTTACAAAATATATAGAAAAAATTACTAATGCTGAAAAAGTTTCAATAAAAGTTACTGAAATACAAAATCCTACTTTAGATGCACAATGTGTAGCAGAATTTATTGCTTTGTCATTAGAGAAAAATATGAACTATCGTAGAGTTATAAAAAATGCTATAGCTAGAACAATGGAAAAAGGTGCTTTAGGGATAAAAATTCGTGTTAGTGGTAGGTTAGCCGGTGTTGAAATAGCACGTAGTGAATGGTTCAGAGAAGGTAGAATTCCTACTAACACATTTCGTGCTTTGATAAGCTATGGGTTTTCAGAAGCAATTATAAAAAAAGGAAAAATAGGAATAAAAGTATGGATTTTCTTAAAAGAACTTCTTACAGAAGAAGAACAACAGCTTGCCTATGAAGGCAAGATTGACGAAATATTAAACAAGAAGAATCAACAAGAATTATCTTAAAACTAATGGAGGAAAAATTTTTATATGCTAATGCCTAGCAGAGTAAAATATAGAAAACATCATCTAAGATATCCAAAAGGTATCTCTGAAGGAGCAAAAGAATTACATTTTGGTGATTATGGTATAAAAACATTAGAATCTGGATATATTACACAGAGACAAATTGAAGCTTGCAGGCTAACATTGTCAAGATTTTTAAAACACGGAGGTAAAATCTGGATAAGGATATTTCCTGATTTGTCTGTTACTAAAAAACCTCAAGAGACAAGAATGGGTAAAGGTAAAGGAGATCCTGCTTATTGGTGTGCTGCTGTTAAAAAAGGTAGAATACTATTTGAACTTGAAGGATTAACTAAAGAAGAAGCAATTGAATCTTTGACACAAGTTTCTTTTAAACTACCATTAAAAACAAAAATTGTAATAAGAGAAAAAGATTATTAGGTGATAGCAGTTAGGTGATAGTGAGTAGTAAGAAAGTGAAAAAGTGAGAAAGTGAGAGAGTGAGAAAGATTGTTAATAAACATCCCAATCTATGAAGATGGGGTATGAGGTGTGTATATAAATACATTCCTTAATCCCTCCTATAAAGGAGGGAGAAAAAGGAAAACTACTTAATAGGATGGAGAATTATTTTCTCCTCTGTTAAGATGAGAATAAAAGGAATGTGTTTTTAAAAAGACATCTTATTTAATAAAATAAAAAGGATTCTCTAATATATGAAAACAAAAGAATTTAAGGGATTAAAAGAATTGTCGAAAGAAGAATTATTATTAAAATTAGAAGAATTACAAAAAAAATTGTTTGATTTAAAACTAAAACATAGTACTGTCAAAATTAAAAATCCTTTAGAAATAAGAAATGTTAGGCGTGATATCGCAAGAATTAAAACACTTATAAAAGAAAAATTTAACATTAAAATATAGTCTTTAAAGGAGATTTTAAAATATGGTAATGATTACAAAAATAGGTACAGTTGTTTCTGACAAAATGAACAAAACACGCGTTGTTAAAGTAGAACGTGTTGTTCAACATCCAAAATATAAAAAAGTTATTAAAAAATTTAAAAAATATTATGCACATGACGAAAATAATTCTACAAAAACAGGAGATCTGGTAAAGATTAAACTTACTAGACCTATTTCTAAATTAAAACGATGGCAGATTATAGAAGTTATAAGTAAGGGAGAAAAACAAATATGATTCAAAAAAGGTCAATGTTGAATGTAGCAGATAATACTGGAGTTAAAAAAGTTATGTGTATACAATCTTTGGGTAAAAACCAAAGATTTGCAGAAATAGGAGAAATAATAGTTGCTTCTGTAAAAGAAGCCACACCAGATGCTATAATTAAAAAAGGTGAAGTAGTAAAAGCTGTTATTGTAAGAACCGTAAGACAAATCTCTCGTAAAGATGGTTCTTATTTAAGATTTGATGAAAATGCTTGTGTTATAATAGATAACAATGGAGATCCAAAAGGAACCCGTGTATTTGGTCCTGTAGCAAGAGAGCTAAGAGAAAATAAATTTTTAAAAATTATTTCTTTAGCACCAGAAGTTTTATAAGAGGAAATTATGAAAAAAATAAAGAAAAAAGATATTGTGGTGGTCATCTCAGGAAAAGATAAAGGTAAAAAAGGCGAGGTAATAAAAGTTTTAGAAGATAAAATAATAGTTTCGAAAGTTAATGTAGTAAAAAAACATACAAGACCAACTCAAACACAACCCGGTGGAATAAAAGAAATTGAAAAACCTATTCCTATCTCAAAAGTAAAACTTTTTTGTCCAAAATGTAATCAACCTACAAGAGTTGGGGTTACATTTTTGTCTACTTCTGAAAAAGTTAGAGTTTGTAAAAAATGTAAAGAGATGATATTATAATTTTAATTTGATTTGAAAGGTTAATATATGAAAAAAGAAGAAATTTATATTCCAAGATTAAAAAAACATTATCTAAGTAATGTAGTTCCTCAATTAATGAAAATGTTTAAATATAAAAATATCCATCAAGTGCCTAAAGTTGAAAAAGTTGTGCTGAATATGAGCGTAAACGAAGCAAAAGAAAATATTAAAGCTTTAGATATTGCTACAGAAGAAGTTGCGATGATCACAGGACAAAAACCTAAAATTTGTAGAGCCAAAAAAGCTATATCAAATTTTAAACTAAAAAAAGGTATGCCTATAGGGTTAAAAGTAACATTGCGAGGAAATAGAATGTACGAATTTCTAGACAGACTAATATTTATAGCTTTACCTAAAATACGCGATTTTCATGGTATACCAAATAACGCTTTTGATGGTAAAGGAAATTATAATCTTGGTATAACAGAACAATACATTTTTCCCGAGGTAAATATAGAGAAATCTGATAAAGTAAGAGGAATGAATATTACAATAGTAACTTCAGCAAAAAAAGATGAAGAAGCAAAAGAATTAATGTCTTTATTAGGATTTCCATTTGCAAAAAAATAATTAAGGAGTTAGATTATGGCAACCCATGCTGATTTAGCAAAAATGCGTAAAGTACCAAAATATCCAATAAGATATAGAAACAGATGCAGAATCTGTGGTAGACCTAGAGGATATATTCGCGATTTCGGCCTTTGTAGAATATGTTTTCGTAATTTAGCACATAAAGGTGAATTACCAGGTGTAAGAAAATCAAGTTGGTAAAAATGAATCGTAAATTTATAAATTTTAAGAAATAACCGGAGGAATATATGAGCAGTGATGTAATTGCTGATATGTTAACTGCAATAAGAAATGCTACATTAGTATATAAAGAAAAAATTGATGTGCCATATTCTAAAATTAAATCTGAAATTGTAAGGATTCTTAAAGAAGAAGGATATATCGCAAATTATAAAAAAGTTGATGCTACAAATAAAAGTTATTTAAGAATCTTTTTAAAATATGGTCCTAATAGAGAACAACTAATTAGAGAAATTGTTCGTGTATCAAAACCTACAAGAAGAATTTATGTAAGTTATAAAGATATAAAATCTGACGAGTTTACTACATATATATTAACTACGCCGAAAGGAATTATTACAGACAAAGAAGCAAAAAAATTAAAAGTTGGTGGTGAAATAATTTGTTATGTGAGGTAAAATTATATGAGTAAATTAGCCAAAAAACCTATCCTTATACCTAATAATGTAAAGGTGGTTTTAGAAAAAAATTTAATAAAAGCAGATGGTCCTTTAGGAACTTTACAACTAGAAATTAAACATCCACAATATGTATCATTTCGTCAAGAAGATGGTAAACTTTTTGTAG
>JBKBRH010000086.1:0-4880 GCA_046292225.1 Endomicrobiia bacterium | reverse complement strand
AGTTAAATGTAGAAACGATTACAAATGTCTGAATTTAATAACAATAGAAGAAGTACTTAAAGCTGTAAAAGAAGTGAGGGACTTCTAGAAGAAAAATTTAACCTTGATAAACAAATTGAGAAGTTAGAAAAAATATACAAGGAGTTTGTGTAAAAATATAAGGGGGTAAAATGAAAGCAGAACAAGAACTATATGAAGAGATTTGGAGCAAAAAGATAAGAAGAAATGAAAAAGAAAATGTTATGAATTGTAGAGCTTTTTTTGCTACCAAATATTTACCCGATGGAGAAAAATTTTTAGATATTGGTTGTGGCGGAGGAGAAATTGCTATTTTGACAAAACATAAATATAAAGAAATCTACGGTGTAGATATTTCAGATAAAGCATTGGAAGAAGCAAAAAAGAAAGGTATGATAGTGAAAAAAATTAATTTAAATTATGAGTCACTACCATATCCAGAAAATTTTTTTGATGCTGTGGTTTGTCTTGATGTAATTGAGCATATTTTAGATCCTTTTCATTTAATAAAAGAAATAAGAAAAGTTCTTAAACCTGGCGGGACTTTGATTCTTACAACTCCAAACTTTCGTAAAATAAAAAATATTTTAACTTTAATTTTGAAAGGAAGATTTCCTAAAACATCCGGAGATTCTACGGGTTGGGACGGTGGGCATTTACATTATTTTACTTATAAAGATATTGAATATATTCTTACAAAATATAACTTCAAAATATTATATCGTGATGGATTGTTGAGTAGAGAAAAATTTTTTCTACTTAAAAAATGTTTAAAATATTTTCTTTCAAGATATCTTTTTAATGAATTTATCGCCGGTGGTATTATTGTAAAAGCAAAAAAAACATAATCTGTTTGTAGAAAATTTACTCCTTTAAAAATGATTGAGATTATCTGGCTTTTATTATTTATAATGGCAGTTTTTATAATTGGTGATACTATTCTAAGACCTTTTTCTTTGAATAATATAAGTTTTTGTGAGAAGTTTATTCTCTGTGAAGGAATTGGCTGGGGTGTGTTTTCTTTTTTAACCTTGGGAATGGGGTTTCTTGGTATTTTGGAAAAAATTATTTTTCAGATTATTATAATTGTATTGAGTATTTTGGGTGTAACCATATTTATAAAAAAATTTAGGTTTTTCCAACTTTATAGTTCAGAAAATTTCAGAAATAAAATTTATATTTTTCTATTGGTTTTAGGTTCTATTTCTATTTTTTCCTATTTATTATCCTGCTATTTACCTATATTGGAAAGCGATGTTCTTATTTACCATCTTGCAATACCAAAAAGATTTATAGATGAAGGAAAAATCTTCAATATCAGCAGGTGGTTTAAATATGCTACTTTTCCTCAGCTTGCAGAAATGTTATATTTATCTGCATTGATAGTTAGTAATGAGACACTTGCTAATTTTATTCATACATTTTTTGGAATTCTTTCATTTCTTTTAATATATATAATTGGGAAAAATTTTGTTGACATAAAAACAGGTTTTGTTGCAGCAATAATTTTTTTAATCTTACCTGTGGTAAAAGAACTATCAGGGACAGCTATGGTAGATCTTGCATTGAACTTTTATTTTTTATTAGTAATTTTTTCTTGTTTAAAATGGGTTGAGACAAAAAATAATAAATGGTTTTATCTATCAGGTATATTCTATGGACTTTCTTTTAGCGTTAAATATACTGGTATTCTTGCATTATATTTAGTTATTTTTACTATTTTGTGGTTCAAATTAATGAAAGATACATCTACAAAAATTTTTTTAAAAGATACGATGATTTTTTTTACAATTTTTATTGTTATTAGTTTACCATGGCTTTTAAGGAATTATCTTTGGACAAAAAATCCGTTTTCACCATTTTTTTATCACATTTTTGGTGGCAGTAATTGGAATGAATATTTGCAGGCAGATTTGATAAACCATTTTAGAAATTGTAAAAAACCGTTTCTTAAATATTTATGGGATTTTGTAGGAGAAAATGGTGATATTTTTGTCTTGTTTGCTATTTTTATGCCATTTTTAAGAATGTCTCTAAATATAAAATTCTTTTTTGTATGTGGTGTGATATATATGTTTATATCAATATTTTTTCTGCCAAGTATAATTCGTTTCATGCTACCCGGGATGTCAATTCTAGTTATATGTGTTGGTTATGCATTTCTTCAGATTTTAGAAAATAAAGAAATTTTTCATTTGAAATATCTAAGAACATTTTTCCTTATTTGGTTTTTAAGTTCTGTGTCTTACAAAACATTACTTGTTGTACAGAAGATTACTTTACATAATAATTTGAAAGTACTTGTAGGTATTGAAAGTAAAGAAAGTTATTTACGAAGAAAAATCGAATATTACGATGTTGTTGAATATGTTAATAATAATTTATCTAAAAATGACACAATACTATCTATAAACGAATCACGAAGTTATTATTTTAACCCCAAATTTTTAGTTTCATATCATACTTTGTTAGGTTCAGTTGTTCATACAAGTCAAGATATAGAATATATTATTGAACATCTAATAAAACATAAGATATATTATCTTTTCACTAATCGTTCAAATTACTATATAAACTCTCAAAGGCGTACACTTTTAACAGAAAAATGGGTGCTTGAAAGATATTTCTCATTGGTTTATACAAATGGTATATGTTATCTATATAGAGTAAAGAGTAAATATGATTAAAAATTACAACATCATCTGTTTTGGTTTTGCTGATTGGGATAATCCCTATAGAACGAATCAGCATCATATTATGCAAAGATTATCACAAAATAATCGTGTAGTTTTTGTTGAATCGCTTGGGTTAAGACAACCAGTTTTTCAAAAGAAAGATATAAAAAGAATTTTTAAACGGTTGATAAAAGGAATTAAAGGGCTAAAAAAAATTAACGAAAATTTATATATTTATTCACCACTTGTTTTACCTCTTCATAAGTTTTCATTCGTCAGAAAAATAAACAATTTAATATTAAAATCAAACCTAAAAAAAATACAAAAAAAATTGAATTTTACAGAACCAATAATCTGGAGTTATATTCCAAACATTATTGATTTTAAAAATTTTTTTAATGAAAAATTGATTGTTTATCACTGTGTAGACGAACTTTCTGCAAATCCTTTAATACCAGCAAAAGTAATCTCACAAATGGAGATAAAACTTATAAAAAATGCAGATGTAGTTTTTGTATCTTCAAAACCATTATATGAAAAAAAGAAAATTTATAATCTTCAAAATACATATTATATGCCAAATGTTGCTGATTTTGAACATTTTTCAAAAGTATGGCGAGAAAAAGAAAAACTTGCAGTTCCTGAAGATATAAAGAATATAAAACATCCTATAATTGGATTTGTTGGTGCAATTTCAAAATATAAAATTAATTTTTCAATTATTGAATATATTTTACAGACACACAGAGATTGGTCATTAGTTTTAATTGGTGCAGTTGGTGAAGGAGAAAAAGCAGTAGATATTTCAGAGTTTAAATATCCCAACTTATATTATCTTGGTGCTAAAGCATATTCTGAATTACCACATTATATAAATTGTTTTGATATTTGTATTTTACCAAGTTTAATAAATGAATACACAAAAAATATGTTTCCAATGAAATTTTTTGAATATTTATCAACTGGGAAACCGGTAGTATCTGTTGATTTACCATCTTTAGAAGAATTTAAAAAATATTTTTATTGTGCAAAAGACAAGTATGAGTTTGTTCTGCAAATAGAAAAAGCGATTAAAGAAGATAATGAAGAATTAAAAAAGAATAGAATTGAGATTGCAAAACAATTCACTTGGGAAAAACGAATTGAAGAAATGAGTGATATAATAGAAAAAAATATAAAACAGAGATTGAGTTTTTAATTAAAACTATATGCGCGGGAATAAATTAGTAAAATATATAGACATAATTTTTGGTATACCTTTATTAATTTTTTTTAGTTTGTTTAAAATTTTTAAAATAAAGAAAGATATAGATAAAATAAATAAAATTCTTTTAATCAAATTATCTGCTTTAGGCGATACAATTTTGTTAATTCCTGTGATAAGAACTCTTAAAGAAAACTATCCTGATTCAAAAATCAGTATGGTGGTCACAGAAATTAATAAGTCAATTGCTGAAAGATGTGATTATATAGACAACATTTTTGATTTTAAGCCAGAAAAATTTATAAAAAGTCCGTTGAAATTGTTGAAATTCATCAAAAAAATCAGGAATGAGAAATTTGATTTAGTTATAGATGCTGACCAGTGGTTAAGAATTTCTGCAATCTTAAGTTTTTTATCAGGAGCAAAAAAAAGAATCGGGTTTAAAACAAAAGGACAATTTAAACATTTTTCATTTACTGACATTGTCCTACATAAGAGATACCAGCATGAAATTGAATGTTTTTTTGACTTAATTAAACCACTTAAGTTGCAAATAAAAAATAAATCTCTTGAGTTTAATATAAACGAAGATAAAATTAAAGAAGCAGAAAACCTGTTAAAATCTATTGGGATAAATAATGAAAAATTCATTATAATTCATCCTGAAGTTCCTAAACATGGCTTCCAACGACAATGGCCTTCTGAAAATTTTGTTAAACTTATTGAAGAAATTTTAAGAAGGTATAATATAAAAATATTAATTACAGGGACAAAAAGAACAAGTTATTTTGTTAATTTGTTTTCTAATGAGATTAAAGAAAATATAAAATTTGTTTTTGATACAGAGATTGGTTTACTTTCTGCAATTATTTCAAAATCTTTGTTAATTGTTTGTAATAATACAGGGATAATGCATCTCGCCTGTGCAGTCGGGATTCCAGTTATAGCATTGCATGGACCTACAGATCCTATAAAATGGGGAC
>JBKBRH010000085.1:0-5006 GCA_046292225.1 Endomicrobiia bacterium | reverse complement strand
GCCTGGGATAAATGTTCAGGCGCTGAGAACCTTGTTTGAAACACACAGAACTGGTATGTTAGGATTTTTAGATATTTTTTCTGGTGGTGCATTAAGCAGAATGTCAATCTGTGCATTAGGGATTATGCCGTATATAAACGCCTCAATCATTATGTCTTTACTTCAAGGTGCACATATGATACCATATTTAGACCAATTAGTTAAAGAAGGTGAATCTGGTAGAAAAAAAATTAACCAAATTACAAGATATATGACAATGGTTCTTGCAGGGGTTCAAGGTATTGGGTTAACTTTGATGTTAATGAAGATGCCTGTTGTAGGTAATATCCCTGTTGTATCAGAACCTTCTTTCAGATTTGTATTTATAACTGTAATTACTTTAATTACAGGGACAATGTTTGTCATGTGGTTAGGAGAACAAATTACAGAACTAGGTATAGGCAACGGAATTTCTTTATTAATTTTTGCTGGAATAATAGACCGTCTTCCTGCTTCTGTGAAAAATTTCTTTCAGTTACTCTCTGCAGAAGAAATGAACTTTATTTCTGCTTTAATTTTATTAGTTATAATTGCAGCTGTTATTGTAGGTGTCGTATGGTTAGAAACAGCACAAAGAAGAATACCAGTACAATATGCAAAAAGAATAATAGGAAGAAAAATGTATGGTGGAGCATCAACATTTTTGCCAATAAGAGTGGATACTGCAGGAGTTATTGCAGTAATCTTTGCTGTTTCTATATTAACTGCTCCATTGACAATTTTACAATTTTTCCCTGAAGCTACTTGGGCACAAAAAATTTCTTCTTTTTGGAACAGAGGCGGAATCTTATACGAATTAGTATATGCTTTTTTAATTGTTTTCTTTTGTTATTTTTATAATTCTATAATATTAAACCCGCAAGAACTTGCTGAAAATATGAAGAAATGGGGTGGGTTTATTCCTGGGATACGTCCTGGTGAACCAACTGCTCAATATATCCAGTATGTGTTAGAAAGAGTTACTTTAGGTGGAGCACTAGCAGTTGTAATAATTGCTATATTGCCAGATTTTTTAAGAAAATTATTCAACGCACCATTTTATTTTGGTGGAACAACAATTTTAATTGCTGTAGGTGTAGCTTTAGATACGATAGGGCAAATAGAATCATATCTTGTTATGCGCCATTATGAAGGGTTAGCAAAAAGTGTAAAAATAAAAGGGAGATGGTTTAATATACGATAAAATTCCAAATCTTTTAAAAACTGAAAGGACAAAAATTTTTACATGAGTAAAAATGTTCTTTCAAGAATAATTTTTTTAGGTCCTCCTGGTTCAGGAAAAGGTACTCAAGCACAGAAAATTTCTAAAAAATATAAAATACCACATATAGCACCAGGAGATATATTTAGAAAAATTATAAAAACAAACAAACCTAAAAAAATTTTTGATAAAATAAAACATTATGTAGAAAATGGTCTACTGGTACCAGATAAGATTGTTTTTAATGCTGTTAAATCTGTATTAGACAAAAAAAAGTTTTTATTAGACGGATATCCAAGGAGTCTTCTTCAGGCAAAACTTTTAGATAATTATCTTAAGGACAAAAATTCTGTTGAAAAAGTCATATATTTCAAAATTTCAGATAAAGAAATTATTAAAAGATTAACCTCAAGACGAACTTGTCCTAAATGTGGTAAGATTTATAATATTTATACTTTGAAACCTAAAGAAGATAATCTATGTGATATTTGTAAAGTAAAACTTATAATTCGTGAAGATGATAAACCACAAACAGTAAAAAAAAGATTAAAAGTTTATAAAAAAGAAACTAAACCTTTAATAGAATATTATAAAAAGAGAAAGTTACTCTGTAGAATTAATGCTGAAGATAATATTGAAAATATTTTTCAAAAAATCTGTAAAATTATAGAAACTGAAACTAAATAATGTCTAAAAATTTTTATTCAATAAACAATAAAGTAATAGAATCAAAAACAGAAGAAGAAATAAAAATTATAAAACAAGCAGCAAAAATTTTATGCAAGATAATTGAAATAGCAAAAAAAAATATTAAAGTTGGTATTTCAACAAAAGAATTAGACGAAATAATATACGAAAATATATTAAAACATAATTGTGAACCAGCATTTAAAGGTTACAGAGGTTACCCAGCAAGTAGCTGTATTTCTATAGATAGCGAACTTGTGCATGGAATACCTAAAAAAGAAAAAAAAATTTCTAAAAGCCAGATTGTTTCTATAGATGTTGGCTTAAAATACGAAGGTTTTTATGCTGATGCTGCTACTACAGTTTTAGTTGGAGAAAAAGATAATAAAAAATGGCATCTTTTAAATATAACTTATAATTCAATACTACAAGTTTTACCATATATAAAAGAAAATGTTCGTGTTGGAGATATAGGATTTCAAATACAACAATATGTAGAAAAAAATGGGTATAATGTGATAAGAGAGTATGTTGGCCATACAATAGGTAGAAACTTACACGAAAAACCGGATATTCCTAATTTTGGTATACAATCTGAAGGTGAGAGATTAATTTCTGGGATGGTAATCTGTATAGAACCTATGGTAAGCATGGGTGATTATAATACCTCTGTTTTAGATGACGGATGGACTGTAATAATGAAAGACGGTTCTTTATGTGCGCATTATGAACATATGATTTTAATTAACAAAGAATCTGCAGAACTGTTAACTGACGAAAATATAGTAAAACCACAAATAATAATATGACAAAACAAAGAAACGATAAAATAGAAGCAACAGGAACAATAGTAGAGGTTCTGCCATCTACAATGTTTAGAGTAAAAATCGATGGTACTGAACATATTGTATTAGCACATCTTTCTGGGAAAATGAGATTAAATTTTATAAAACTTGTTGTAGGAGATAAAGTTAAATTAGAAATGTCGCCATATGATTTAACAAAAGCAAGAATTGTGTATAGAATAAAAGAAAAAAGTGAGAAAGATTATTTAGGTGGTAGGTGATGGATGATGGTTAGTAGTGAAAGATTGAAAAAGTTAAAAAGATTGTTAATAAAAAATTTTCCTCTATCAAGAGGGGGTAGGGGATGTGTTATATTGCTTAGGTGGTAGGTGATAGTAGGTAAGTGATAGGGAGAAAGATTTTATAAATCTAAAAAAATTTAAAAATACTGGAGATAAAAATATGAAAATTCGCAGTTCTGTTAAAAAAATTTGTAAAAATTGTAGAGTAATTAAAAGAAAAAATCGTACTTTAATAATCTGTTCTGATCCTAAACATAAACAAAGACAGGGATAAATTTTTTATAAGGAGGAAAAAATAAACATATGGCACGTATTGCAGGGGTTAACCTACCGAGTAATAAAAGAATAGATATTGCTTTGTCTTATATCTACGGAATAGGAAGAAGTTTAGCAAAAAAAATTTTACAAGCAACAAATATTGACGGTTCTATTAGAACTAAAGATTTAACTGAATCACAAATTGCAGCTTTAAATTCTTATATTGAGGCTAATTTTAAGGTAGAAGGTGATTTAAGAAGAGAAGTACAACAAAATATTAAAAGATACATTGATATTGGTTCTTATAGAGGATTAAGACATAGAAGAAATTTACCTGTTCATGGACAAAGAACTAGAACCAACGCTAGAATAAGAAGAGGACCAAGAAAAACTGTTGGTTCAGCAAAACCAGGTGCTAAAAAACCAACACAACAACAGCAACAAAAAAAGTAACTAAAAAGTTAACTTTAAAAAATTAATAATAATTAAAAAGGGGAAAAAATCTTATGGTAGCAGTAAAAAAGAAAAAGATTTTAACTGAAACTACTGGAAGAGTTTATATAACCTCCACATTTAATAATACTATAGTTACAATAACTGATACTAAAGGAAACACTATTACCTGGAGTTCTGCAGGCAGTTGTGGATTCAAAGGTACAAAAAAAGGTACTCCTTTTGCAGCACAAATTGCAGCACAAACAGCAGCAAAACGTGCTGTTGATTTAGGATTAAAATATGTTTCTGTATATATAAAAGGACCTGGTCCTGGCAGAGAAGTTGCAATTAAATCTATACAAAATGCTGGATTAAACATCACGGCTATTTATGATATAACACCAATCCCTCATAATGGTTGTAGACCCAGAAAATTAAGAAGAGTATAAGGAGGCAGATTTTATATGGGAAGATATATTGGACCAAATTGTAAACTTTGTAGAAGAGAAAATCAAAAATTGTTTTTGAAAGCAGAAAAATGTTTTTCCCAAAAATGTCCTATTGAGAAAGGCAGAAAATTTGCTCCAGGACAACATGGCAAAAAACCAATTAAATTATCAGAATACGGTAGGCGTTTGAGAGAAAAACAAAAATTAAAACGTATGGCTCAACTCACAGAAGAACAACTTAAAAGATATTTTGAATTGGCTAAAAAACAAAAAGGTTTAGTAGGAGAAAATTTGTTAAAGTTAATAGAAACAAGACTAGATAATGTTGTATACAAACTAGGTTGGGCATTGTCTAGAAAGTCTGCAAGACAACTAGTATCTCATAAACATATTTTAGTAAATGATAAACCAGTAAACATTCCTTCTTATCAAGTAAAAATTGGTGATAAAATAAAACTTGTAGATGAATTAAAAGGAAATATATATGTAGAGAAATCGCAAGAAAGAACTTCTTTTATACCTAAATGGATAAAGTATGATCCTGAAAATTATACTGCAGAAATTTTGTCTATGCCGACAAGAGAAGATATATCGTTTCCAATAAACGAATTGTTAATAGTAGAATTTTATTCAAAATAAATTTTTTGTATAAAAGGAGATTAACTTTTATGGAAAAAATATTGTTTCCTGAAAAATTTGACGAAATGATAAAAGATGGAAATTATGGTAAATATGCAATATATCCTCTTGAAAGAGGATTCGGACATACACTCGGAAATTCTTTAAGAAGAATACTTTTGTCTTGTTTAGAAGGTGCTGCTATAACAAGTTGTAGAATTCCTGGAGTATC
>JBKBRH010000084.1:2278-5066 GCA_046292225.1 Endomicrobiia bacterium | reverse complement strand
AATTTCTATCTTTAAATTTTCAGCTACACGTCTTGCTTCATTTTTACAACCGCCTTTTTTACTACACTGACAAAACGGTGTAACAAAGTTTAATCCAACAACTTCAATCCCTTGCTGTAGAATTATTCTTGTTGCAAGTTCGCTATCAAGACCGCCAGAAATTAAAGAAATCGCTTTCATATTTTGAAAAATTTATTTTTTTGTTTTTAAAATATAATCTTCAATAGCTTTATGTAAAGCATCCACTCCTAAGTTTGAACAATGCATTTTTTGTGGAGGCAACCCACCAAGTTCTTCTGCTATCATCTCTCTAGTAAATTTTAACACTTCGTCAATTGTTTTTCCTTTTGCCATTTCTGATACTATAGATGATACTGCAATTGCTGCTCCACAACCAAAAGTTTGGTATTTTACATCTTCAATTGTTTTCCCATCTTTTGCAACTTTGATATAAAAAGTCATTAAATCTCCACATACAGGATTTCCTACAGTACCAATACCATCAGCATCTTTTATTTCGCCAACATTTTTTGGGTTCATAAAATGTTCCATTACTTTTTCTGAATATTGTGCCATAGTGTTCTCCTTAAATATCTTTATAAAACTTTTTATTAAAAATCATTATTATCTTTGTGATGATGTTCTTCATAATCAGATCCAGGACCTGCCTGCATACGTCTTCCAGTTTTTAAGAAATAAGAATATAACGGTGAAAAATTTCTTAATTTCTCTATTATTTGTGGCAGTTCTTCTAAAACATAATCAATCTCTTGTTCGGTTGTATATTTTGACAAAGTAAAAGTAACCGACCCTTGGCCTAAAGCAGGATCTATACCTATAGCCTCAAGAATATGAGAAAGTTTCAATGTTTTTGATGTACATGATGAACCGCTTGTAACATATATCCCTTTATGGTTTAACAACAAAATTATACTTTCACCTTCTATAAATTCAAAAGAAAAGTTTACATTGTTAGGTAAACGATTTGTTGGATGTCCATTTAAGTAAACATATTTAATCTTAGTTTTAATCCCATCTATTAGTTTATCTCTTAGAACTAACATTTTGTTATAATTTTCATCTAAACTATTTTTTGCTATTTCTGCTGCTTTACCTAAACCTACTATAGATGCAACATTCTCAGTGCCAGCCCTTTTTTTATTTTCTTGTATTCCACCATCAACCTGTGAAACTATATTTACTGACTTTTTAACATACAACGCAGCAGCACCTTGTGGCCCGTGAAACTGTGCTGCTGATAACGATAATAGATCAACACCTAAATCTTTAACATCTACAGGAATAATTCCGCAACCAGCAACTGCGTCTGTATGCAAATATGTTTTTATATTCTTGTTCTTTTTTTGTTCATTAAACTCTTTAATTATATTTGCAACTTCTTTTATAGGTTGTATTGTACCGATCTCTGGATTTGCAAGTTGGACTGAAACTAATATAGTATCTTCTCGTAAAAGTCTTTTTAGTTCGTCTAATCTAACAACACCATAGTTGTCAACTTTAATAATATCATATTCAAAACCAAAAAGCTGTTTAAGTTTTTTTACAGAATTTAAAACAGACAAATGTTCAACTGCAGAAACTAAAATGTGTCTGGCTATATCCTTATATGCAAACGCTACACCTTTGATTGCAAGATTGTTTGATTCTGATCCGCAAGAAGTAAAAATTATCTCTTGTGGATCACAATTTATAAGCTGGCTAACTTTGTTTCTTGCAGACTCTATCGCTTTCTTTGACTCTTCTGCTAATCTGTGTAAACTTTGCGCATTACCATAATAATCTGATAAATATGGAAGCATAGAATTTAAAACCTCTGAATCTATTTTAGTAGAAGAATGGTTGTCTAAATAAACTTCTAACATAGTTTTTATCTTCCTTTATTTTTCCATTAGGTTATACATATTTTCTATTGATTTTATTGCTTTTTTCCTTATTTCTTCTTCAACAACTACTTTTGGTTGTAATGTTTCTAAACTAAACAAAATTTTTTCCAAAGTATTTTTTTTCATATTCGGACACAACGCTATCTCTGATGCTGCTATAAATTCATTCTTTGGGAACAATTTTTTTAATCTATAACACATTCCTATTTCTGTACCTATAATAAAATATTTAACATCATTATTTTGTTGAACATATTTTATCATACCTGATGTCCCAGCAACTTTATCTGCTATTTCTTGAACTTCTAAATTACATTCAGGATGGACAACAACTTTTGCGTTTGGATATTTTTGTTTCAATTCTAAAATATCTTCTTTTAAAATTTTAAGATGTGTAGGACAATATCCATCCCATAAAATAATATCTTTTTTTGTATTTTTTTTTACATAACTACCTAAATATTTGTCTGGAAGAAATATTATTGTTTGTTGTGGTATTTTATTAACAACTTCAACTGCGTTTGCAGATGTACAACAATAATCTATCTCAGACTTTACTTCAGCAGAAGTGTTGATATATCCCACAACAGGTACTTCAGGATATTTTTTCTTAAGTTCAACTACATCTTTTTTTGTTATCATATCTGCTAAAGGACAACCAGAAGTAAGATCTGGTAAAATCACTGTTTTATGAGGAGAAAGTATATATGCTGTTTCAGCCATAAAATGTACCCCACAAAAAATTATAACTTTATTTTCTAATAACTTTGCTTTTGTTGACAAATCCAGCGAATCACCTAAAAAATCTGCAATGTCTTGCACTTCAGGAAGTTGATAGTTATGAACAAGAATTACAGCATCTTTTTCTTTTTTTAGTTTCTTAA
>JBKBRH010000084.1:0-2181 GCA_046292225.1 Endomicrobiia bacterium | reverse complement strand
TATGTCTTCTACTATTTTTTTATCATTCATAAACTATAAAAATCTTTCTTTAAAAATTTTTCTTATAAAAAACTAAAAATATATCCGCTTAATAACGAAAAAAAAGTTATCACAACAAGATATATACTCAAAATCTTTAACCCAAATTCTTTCCTTATAACCAACAATGTAGCATAACTTGTAAGCGGCCCTAATATAAGTAAAACCAACGACGGACCTATCCCTAAACCCTGGCTATTTAATGCATAAACTAAAGGTACTGACGCTGTGGAACAAATGTACATAATTATACCAAAAATTACAGAAAAAATATATCCAAATATACCATACAAAAAATTTTCTACAAAAATTTTTACTATATTTGAACTACTTATTAAACTTGCAATTATAATTCCTATAATTATCTCTTTTCCTATCTCTTTTGGTAAATAAACAAAACTATAATTTAATATAGAAAAAACTTTTTGTTTAAAAGTTTTTTTCGGAATAAACTGAGAAAAAAAATCAGCTGTTGTTTGATGTATTTCTAAATCTTCATCTTTGGATTTATCCATCAAATTTCCAATAATGCCTATAACAAACCCTAACAAAATAACAACAATGCAAAGATATAAAGTAAACATAATACCAAAAAATTTTAATGTTATCAAAATAGATGAAATAGAAGTTGCAGGTGTTGCAACTAAAAATGCTAAAATATTTCCCAACTTAACACCTTTTTGTTTAAACCCTACAGCCATAGGTAAACTTCCTATACAACATATAGGAAGTATCATACCAATAATTATTACAGATAATAAAGTAAAAAAATTTTTTTTAACAAGATATTTCCTAACAACATTCTCAGGAATAAGTTCATAAAATATCCCACTTAACAAAAATCCTATAAACAACACAGGTATAATTTCTATAATATAATGTTTCAAATGTAAAAAAAAATTTGTAATAAAATTCATAAGATTTAAACAAAATATAATAAATTTTTATTAATAAAAGATTAAAACATCTGAAGGTGAAAATTATTGAAAGTTAAAAAACTTTTTTTGCCGTGGGTGGGATTTGAACCCACAATCCCATATGTGGGAATACCGTCCTGAGCGGTACCTGTATGCCAATTCCAGCACCACGGCAGAATTAAATCTTATTTTTTTCGTTCAGAAATTTGTGGTAAAATATTATTTTTTATATATTCAAAATTAAACGGTTTAAGTAAACAATCCATAGCACCATGCCTAAACGCTTCAATAACTTTCTCTGCTTCTTTATATCCAGTAATCATTACTACCGGCAGTTGCGGATCTATTTTTTTTATCTCCTTAAGTACTTCTATACCATCTTTCTCAGGAAGTCTTATATCCAGTATAGATAAATCAAAAATGTCAGTAGTTATAAGTTTTATTCCATCGATAGAATTTGATACTGTTTTTACCTCGTGCCCTAAAGAAATAAAAAATGATTCAAGTACATCAAGGACTTCAAAATCGTCGTCTATAACCAAAATTTTCATACTTGTGTTATCCCCTAAGTTTATTTTTTATTATCTTGTTAAAGATTTTATTTTTTCTAAATCTTGTTTTTCTTTTTCTTTAATAGCATCTAAATCTTTCTGCAAGTCCTCTTGCACTTTTTTAATCTGCGATTCTATTATATATTTTTTAAGTAAATTTTCGTTATTCATTCTTTGTTTTGCCCATTTCTCTATCGTTGCTGAAGATAATAATACTCTTACCCAATATCTACCAGTAGATTTTTGTATTTTTTCTTGTATAATCCAGGGACCTTTAAGTTCTGTATCTACAATATTTTTTGTCATTGTTTTCATCTCTTCTACTGACATTGCTTCATCCATACCCTCTTGTTTATATTCAGACCAATCTGCCATTGTACGTTTCCATACCGCTTCAACTTTTGTCTCAACTTTTCTTGCAAGATCTGATATTGCAGAAGTTATTGCTGCTTCTCTTGCTAAAGCTAAGTTTGCACGTTTTTCTGAAAACCCAATACCTGTAACTATCTCTCCAGAAATTTCTTCAGGAAGCTGTTGAAACGGTGTCGCATCAACAAAATCTGATGCAACTTCTTTTCTTACATCAGCAGGTTTTTTAGGTCCACTACAGGAAAATAAAATAAACATTATAAGTAGTAAGACCAAACTTTCTTTTCTTATATACATCTTTAATC
>JBKBRH010000083.1:0-5104 GCA_046292225.1 Endomicrobiia bacterium | reverse complement strand
CTACATTAGCAGTTTCAAGGACAATTTTAGGAAGAGTATTTGATGGTTTAGGAAGACCCATAGATAAAGGTCCTCAAATTGTTGCAGAAAAACGTCTTGATATAAATGGCAATCCGATAAATCCTTATTCTCGTGCATATCCACGCGAGTTTATACAGACAGGTATTTCTGCAATAGACGGGCTTAACACTCTTGTCCGAGGACAAAAACTTCCTATATTTTCAGGTTCTGGTTTGCCACACAACCTTCTTGCAGTACAGGTTGCCCGTCAAGCAACTGTTTTAAAATCTGAAACTGTAAAAGAAACAAATGAAACAGAAGAGTTTGCAGTAGTATTTGCAGCTATGGGGATAACTTTTGAAGAAGCAAATTTTTTTATCTCAGAATTTAAAAAGACAGGCGCTTTGGCTCGTGCTGTGTTGTTTATTAATTTAGCAGATGACCCTGCAATAGAACGTATTGCTACACCAAGGTTAGCTTTGAGTTGTGCTGAATATTTAGCTTTTGATTTAGACATGCATGTTTTAGTTATAATGAGTGATATGACAAATTATGCTGAAGCGTTAAGAGAAATTTCTGCTGCAAGAAAAGAAGTTCCTGGCAGGCGTGGCTATCCAGGATATCTTTATACTGATTTAGCAACTTTGTATGAAAGAGCAGGAAGGATTAAAAATAAAAAAGGTTCAATTACTTTAATGCCAGTACTTACTATGCCAGAAGATGATAAAACACATCCTATAGCTGATCTTACCGGATATATAACAGAAGGACAGATAGTATTATCTCGTGATTTATATCGTAAAGGTATATATCCTCCTATAGATATAATGTCAAGTTTGTCTAGGCTTAGAGATAAAGGTATTGGTAAAGATAGGACTCGTGAAGATCATCCTGATTGGGCAAACCAGATGTTTGCATGTTATGCTAAAGGTAAAGAAGTGGAAGAATTAGCAATAGTTTTAGGAGAAGCAGCATTGGATGAAAACGATAAAATATATTTAAAATTTGTTTCTGAATTTGAACAAAAATTTTTGAAACAAAAGTCAACTGAAAATCGTGATATTTTAGAAACAATTGAAATTGGATATTCTTTATTAAAGTTATTCCCAAAAGAAGAACTTAAACGTATCCGTCCTGAATTTAAAGAAAAATATTTAGGTGTTAAATGAAATTGTTAAAAAAATATATAAATCAATATAAATCCAAAATTAAGAAAGGTAAAGTTATAGTAATTTCAGCGCCATCAGGTGCAGGAAAAACTACTGTTTGTAAAGAGTTGTTAAAAAGAAATAAAGACATTGTTTTTTCTGTTTCTTACACTACGAGAGAAAAAAGAAGTTGTGAGGTTGATGGCAAAGATTATTATTTTGTTTCAGAAAAAAAATTTTTTCAAATGGTAAAACAAAATAAGTTTATAGAATGGGCAAAAGTGCACAATCATTTTTATGGCACACCAAAAGATTTTGTTATTAAAACAATAAATTCTTCTAAAAATATTTTGCTTGATATAGATGTTCAAGGTGGCAAAAATATCAGAAAGATTTTTCCTGAAGGGATTTTTATTTTTATTTTACCACCATCAGTAGAGGCTTTAAAAAAAAGGATAATTTCTCGTGGAGAGGATGATGTTAACGAAATAAATACGAGGTTAGAAAATGTTGATAAAGAATTAAAATATATTAGTTTTTATGATTATATTGTAATTAATGATAAACTTGAAGAGACAGTAAAAATAATAGAAAATATCATTTCAGCAAATAAGTATAAAATAAAAATAGAAAACAGAGTGAAAAAGTGAGAGAGTGAAAAAGGTTATCAGGTGATAGGTGGTAGGTGATAGTGAGGAAGTGAAAAAGTGAGAGAGTTAGAAAGTGAAAAAGAGTTCCGTCGGATATGAGATTTTTGTATTAAGATTTGTTATGTTGTTTTAAGGCGAAGGTCGCATTTGTCATTTTTTTAATTTTTGCCGTCAATAAAAAATAAAAAATTCATAAAGAAAGTTAACATAACTAAACTTAAAGGAGATTTTTTATATATGAAAAAAATCAGGTTTGTAATCTTTATACTTCTAATATCTATAAATTTTTCTTTTTCATCTTCTGAAGTTAAAGACAAAACTTATAAACAAATTAATCTTTTGTTAGATGTTTTAAAATATACTGAAGAAAATTATGTTGAGGAAGTAGATAAAGAAAAATTGTTAAATTCTGCAATAAAAGGATTATTAAAACCGTTAGATCCGTTTACACAATTTATGGAACCAGAGGTGTATAAAGAACTTAAGGTTGAAACAGAAGGACAGTTTGGCGGGTTAGGTATAAGAATTACTATCCGTGATGAATGGATAACTGTCATTACACCTTTGCCAGGAACTCCTGCATATAAAGCTGGGATTTTACCTAATGATAGAATTATAAAAATAGAAGGCGAATCAACTTATGGTATGACGCTTGAAGATGCAGTCAAAAAACTTCGTGGTCAGCCAGGAACAAAAGTTACAATCACAATCCAAAGAGAAGGTTTAAAAGATCCGTTTGATCTTACGCTTACACGAGATATTATCAAAATTGAAGTAATAAAATATAAAATGTTAGAAAATAATATTGGATACATAGCATTGTTTGAATTTAACAGTAATTCGTATAAAGATATTTCTCGAGCGATGGAAGAACTTAAAAAACAAGGTATGAAAAGTTTAATACTTGATTTGAGAAACAATCCTGGTGGAATTTTAGAGCAAGCAGTTAATATTGCAAAATTGTTTTTAGGAGGTAAAAAACTTATTGTTTATACTGAAGGAAGAAAGTCTCCAAGGAAAGAATACCGTGCAGATGAAAAAGCACTATATGAAGAGATCCCAATAGTAGTGTTAGTTAACGGAGGTTCTGCTTCTGGAGCAGAAATTCTTGCTGGAGCGTTGCAGGATAATAAAAGAGCCATACTTGTAGGATCAAGAACTTTTGGTAAAGCATTAGTACAAAGTGTTTTAGATTTAGGCGATGGTTACGGACTGAAACTTACCACTGCAAGATATTACACTCCTTCTGGGAGAAGAATTGATAAGATAGAACTTTCAAAAACACAAAAATCAACTTCTACAGTAGAAGTTGGTGGGATAACACCTGATATAGTTATAGAAGTGCCAAAAGAAGTTGAAGTAAAACTTTATCAACAAAGAGAAGAAATTTATACTCCAGGTAAAGAACCTGTATCTGCAGTAAAAAAAGAAGAACAGGTTGAAGATATAGTTTTAGTTCGTGCTTTAGAAATATTAAAAGCAATAAACATTTATATCAACAAATAAGAATATTAACTTTTGTGTCTATGTTTTTTCTATACAAAATAACAAAATGGTTAAAAAGAAAGTTTATACATTAGGAATAGAAACATCGTGTGATGAAACCTCTGCTTCTGTAGTAGACAACGAATATAATATTATCTCAAACATAGTTTTTTCCCAACAGAAATTACACTCTTCATATTTTGGTGTAGTACCAGAACTTGCCAGCAGAACTCATTACGAAAAAATACATTTTGTAATAGATAAAGCATTGAAAAATTTTGATATAAAAAAAATTGATCTTATAGCATATACAGAAAAACCAGGGCTAAAAGGAGCACTTTTAATTGGCAAAACAGTTGCAAAAACCTTAGGGTACATTTATTCTATAGCAACCATTGGAATAGATCATCTTTGGGGACATATATATTCTGTATTGCTAACTTATAAAGGTGAGATAAAATTTCCGTTTTTGTCCCTTATTATTTCAGGTGGACATACAGAATTAAGTATGGTATATTCTTTCAGTGAAAGAAAAATTTTAGGAGAAACACGAGATGATGCCGTAGGAGAAGCGTTTGATAAAACTGCTAAAATGTTAGTAGAATATATACAAAAAGTAAAAAAATCTTATACTAAAAATTTAAAATTTTTAAATCAATGTTTAAAACAGCTGAAATATCCCGGTGGTCCTGTAATTGAAAAGTTTGCAAAATATGGTAACCCTTATTCTATAAATTTTCCAAAACCTTATATGTTAGAAAATTATGATTTTTCTTTCAGCGGATTAAAAACAGCAGTTTTGTATTATCTTAATTCTAAGATTAAAGATTTCTATCCTAAACTTATATTTGATGTTTGTGCTTCGTTTCAAGAAACTGTAGTTGATACGATCATTACAAAAATTTTGCATACAACAAAAAAGTTAAACTGTAAAATTGTATGTATTAGCGGAGGTGTTTCAGCTAATAATTATTTAAAGAAAAAAATGTTAGATTTAGAAAAAAAACATAATATTAAAGTTTATTTTCCTGAAATAAATCTTTCAACAGATAATGCTGCAATGATAGCTTCTGCTGGAGGACATTTTTATTTTAATAGTTGAAATAAAGATAAAAAATTTATAAAATAAATAAAATTTGAGTTATTAATTATTACAAATATAAAATTGATAAAATTGTGAAAACTGAACACTGTCAACTTTTCATACTATTTTTAAATAAGAACTTATAAAGTGTCTTTAATCTCTCAGTTGGATACATTTTTAAATCTATTTCCTCTATCAACAAAAGGGGACAGATGGGTGTGTTATATTACTTAGGCGATAGGTGGTGGTAGGTAGGTGGATGGTGGGCGGGAAGTGAAAGAGTGAGAAAGTGAAAAAGTAAGAGAGTGAGAAGGTGAATAAAGAATTGGCTTGTCATCCTGAGTGATTACTCTTTTTCACTATTTCACTTTCTCACTACCACCTAACAGCTAATTTTATAAAACATAAAAAATTCATAAAGAAAGTTAACAGAACTTTCAAACTACGGAGGGAAAAAATGAAAAGAAAAATAATTTTAATATCAATAATTTTTTTTATACTTTTTTTAGGTATAAAAAGTTATATTATGTCTCAACAACAAAATAACTTCTCCAAACAACAAGTTGATCCTTTTGATGAAGCAATAAAAAATGTTTCTTCTTCTGATCCATACATAAGAAGACAAGCAGCAGAACAGTTAGGTATGTTAAAAGATCCGCGTGCAATTGTTTATCTTAAAAAATTGTTAAAAGATGAAAATCCCTATGTAAGACAAACAGCAGTAGATTCTTTAGGCA
>JBKBRH010000082.1:0-5186 GCA_046292225.1 Endomicrobiia bacterium | reverse complement strand
GATAAAGTTAAATTTTTTGATTTAGGGTTAGTGATAATAGATGAAGAACATAAATTTGGTGTAAAACAAAAAGAAAAAATTAGGTTAAAATATAGAATTAACAATTTTAGCCAAAATATAGATGAGGTTTTGCCTGATGTTTTGTCATTGACTGCAACACCTATCCCAAGAACTTTAGCGTTTGGTCTTGAAGGAATAAAAGATATTTCTTTAATAGAAACACCGCCAGAAGGAAGGGTCCCAATAGAGACATTTGTTTTACCTTATAATGAAGAAATAGTTATTTCTGCTATAAATAGAGAGTTGATTCGTGATGGCCAGGTGTATTATGTTTTTAATGATATAAGTTTGATACAAAGTAAAGTAAACCACATAAAAAAATTTTTCCCAAATATAGAGATAGAATTTATTCACAGTAAACTTCCTGCAAAAAAAATTGAAGAAGTGATGATTAGGTTTATAAATAAAGAAATAAAAATTCTTATAACAACTTCTATTATAGAGTCAGGATTAGATATACCGTCAGTTAATACTATCATTATAGAAAATGTTGAGAAATTTGGTTTAGCACAACTTTATCAGTTAAGAGGAAGAGTAGGAAGAAGATCTGTGAAAGCATATTGTTATTTTTTATATTCTAATAATATGACTTTAAATGCAAAAAAACGAATTTCAGCATTGTTAGAATTTTCTTCTTTAGGTAGTGGATACAAACTTGCACTGAGAGATTTAGAGATACGTGGTGCAGGCGAGGTTTTGGGTACAAAACAACATGGGTTTGTTAATGATATAGGTTTAAGTATGTATTCTAAAATAATACAAGAGTTGATTTCAGAGATAAAAACAGCTGTAGATTATCAACGAATTTCTCCAAAGATAGAGCTTGATATAGAAACATATATTCCTGACGAATATATATTGAATTCAGAGATAAAAGTTGTTTTTTATAGAAAGCTTTTGCAGGCAGAAAATATTGCTACTATTGAAAGTATTAAAGAAGAAATGGAAGATAGGTTTGGTAAAATTTCAAAATATGAACAACTAAAAAATTTGTTTCTTTTATGTAAATTAAGGATTTATTTAAAAAAATATAAAATTGCTAAATTATATTATGAAAAAGAAAAGACTATAAAATTGTTTTTTAAATTTTTAGATTCTCAATCAAAACAAAATTTGTTTTCTTTATGGAAAAATAATTTTTATAATATAAAAATTTATCAAGAAAAAGAAAATGTGTTGATAGTTGAAACAAAAGAATTTAGTTTAAAAAAAATTCTTTATATGTTTCAAATTTAAAAATATCTGTAATAAGTTTTTATTCTTTTCCTTTTTCTCTTTTTTAATGCAAAAATTAATCCAGCAATAAATCCTCCTATGTGTGCCCAATAACCTATACCAGCTAATTCTTTGCCTATAGCAGATTGGATTACTAAACTTGTAGTACCACTGAAAAATTGAAATATAAACCACAAACCTAAAAATAGTACTGCCGGTAAAACAACTATGTCAAATAAAAAACCAAATGGTATTAAAGTAATAATTCCTGCTGAAGGATATAAAACAAAATATGCACCTAATATCCCAGAGATTGCTCCTGAAGCACCTATCATAGGTATTGTACTTAAAGGATTAATAAGCATTTGTAATAGAGAACCACAGATACCACATAAAATATAAATAAAGAAATATTTTATATGACCAAATCTGTCTTCTACATTATCACCAAAAATATATAAAAACCACATATTACCTAAAAAATGTGCAAAATTTCCATGTAAAAACATACAAGTAAAAATTGTATAGTAATAAGATGAAAAATTAAACAAAAATCTTTGCGGGATAAACCCAAATTGTTGAACAAAAAAAATTTTTTCTTTTAAAGATAATATAGATTGGTATAAGAAAATCAGACTATTAGTTATGATAAATAAATAATTAACCCAGGGTATTTTATATGATGGGATATTATCTTTTATAGGCAACATAATATAAATTATACTTTTTCTTTAAGAAAATTTAAATATTGGGAAAGAAAAATTTTTGTTTCATAAGGTAAGTTTACAAAATTTATCCCTATTTCATAATATCCATTATTTTTAACACAATGTACTGTTTTTGCAATTACCTTTATAGTATGATTAGGTAAATAAAGTTCTATTTCTATAAAAGTATCAGGAGTAATTTCTTCTTTTGAAACAAATTGTAATCCTTTAGCAGAAATATTCTTTGTTTTTGTAATAACAGATTTAATATCTTCAGGACCTAATTTTCTGTATGAAAACGAAATTTCTTTATTGATTCTAACAAATTCTCTTTTTTCAATTTGATAAAGTTTTTTAGAAATAAATAATTCAACAATTTCTTTATCTAATTTTCCCTCGTTTGCCATTTCCTGAAGAATACTTATAGATTTTTCTAATGTAAAAGGTGGTTTGTAGGGACGATCATAGCTTATTAAAGCATCAAAAATGTCTGCTATACAAAGAATTCTTGATAATAAAGGAATTTGCTCATTTTTTAATCCATATGTATATCCGCTACCATCTAAAAATTCATGATGTGTTTTTGCAATAAAAATTACATCTTGATATTCTTTTGGGAAATGTATCTGAGATAAAATTTCTTCAGTAATCTGCACATGTTTTTTCATAATTTCATATTCTTCTTTTGTAAATTTACCATTTTTTAAAAGTATTTCGTCAGGAATACCTATTTTACCTACATCATGTAAGATAGATGCATATTTTAATATTTCTATTTCTTTTTCATTTAAATTTAATTCTTTTGCAATATTTAAAGAGTATTTTAAAACTCTTAAAGAATGACCTTTAGTAGCAGGATCTCGTGCATCAACTGCAGTGGCAAATGCTTTAAGTAAACTTTCAAATAACAATTTTGTTTCTTCATATAGTTGAGAATTATTTAATACTATTGCTAATTCTTTACAAAAAAGTTGTAAAATATCTTCATCTTCTTTTGTAAAATTTTTTAAATATTTTCTATTAAGAACTTCAACAACACCTATTAGATTACCTTTGAGATCATACGTTGGTGAAGCAAGGACAGTTTTTGTTCTAAAACCAGTTTTTTGGTCAAACAAAGGAAGGAATCGTTTATCTTGATACGCATCATATTTTATGTTTACAAATTTTTTTGTTTGGGCGACATATCCAGCAATACCTTCACCTATTTTTAAATAAAATTTTTTAGGTTGATCATCAAAATCAATAAATGCCCATAAGATATCTGTTTCAGAATTGTAAATATATACAATTGTTCGTTCAGCATTAAGAATTTTTGAAATAGAGTCGGAGAGAAATTCTAATAATGTAGTTATGTCTGTATAATGGATTGTAATTTTTGAAAGTAATTTATAAACTTCTTTATATTTTAAAAGAGAAATAATTTTATGCTGGTAATAAAAATATAATGCTAATAAGAAAGTTGTAAATGTAATAGATATTAAAAAATTTTTGCTTAAAATAAACAATATAATTGAAGTTATAATTGGTATTAAAACAATACCAACTTCTTTAATTTTAAAAGACATTTTGTAGTCCTTCTTTTTAAAATGTGTGATATATTTTATAAATATACACGAAATTTAATTTTGTCAACAAAGGTTTAAAAAATCTTGAATTGAAAAATAAAATTTTATATTTTTTTAAATATGGGGCCGTAGCTCAATTGGGAGAGCGTCTCCTTGGCGTGGAGAAGGTTGCCGGTTCAATCCCGGTCGGCTCCACTGCAGCTATATAATTAGCTTACTTTTTTTCTTTTGAGGAAAATTTTAAGTTACGAATAGTTAAAGTAATAGAATGTATAAATCCTAATTCTTCTTTTATACTTGTTCCATATATAACTTCTAAATTACTTTTTTTAATTTCTACTCCCATAGAAAGGCCAGAAAGATTTTTTATTGTATTATCATATACTTTGTATCCTATTAAAGGCGAAATTTTTACTGTAGATAATTTTATACTTCTATACTCAATTCCAATACTAGGAATTATATTTTTGTTGTATTGTTTGTTAAAATCTAAAGATATTAATAACTTCTCATCAAATGTTCTATGGCTAACTCCTAATCTGAATTCTATTGGTAATTCTTGATATTTTTTTATATAATTTATTGCAGGACCTAAATTTTTTATTGTAAATCCAAAAGATTCTTTTTTTGATAAATTATAAATAATACCCATATCTAATGCATAAGTATATCCTGCTTCTTCATCAATTTTACTATATATAAATTTTATTGTTTCACCGATCAAAAATTTTTCAAGTTTATTTGCAAAACTTACTCCTAAAACTAAATCAAATGGTGAATAGTTGCCAGTATATATTGGAGATTCAATAGGGTTAGAAAAATCTATCCCTGATTTTTCAATTGTTCCAAAAGAAAGATATCCTATAGAAAATCCTAACATTGAGTTTTTAGTTATATTATGTGAATAAGCAAAATAGTTATAATATATACTCTCCCACCAAGAAGTATAAGTAAATGATATTTGTTTTTCAAAACTTTTACACAATCCAGCTGGATTCCAATAAGTAGAATATGCATCGTCAACAACACTTGTGTAAGCACCACCAAGAGCAATTGCTTTTGCTCCTACAGGAATTTTTAAAAATTCTAACGAATTTTCTTGTGAGAAATTATTTGTTGATAGTGACAAAATTATAAATAAACAAAATAAATATTTTAATAAAATTATTTTTTTCATCTTATTATACCCATCTTTCCTCGTTTTAATTTTCCATTTTTGTCTGAAATTACATATATATAAATTCCAGATGCTACATCTTTACCATTTTTGTCTTTCATATACCATCTGTAGATATTATTATTAGGATTTTTTTCATCAGGATATTTAAATTTTACAACCAGTTCTCCTGAAATTGTAAATATTTTTACTGTTGAATCCTCAGGTATTTTTCTGAAAACAATGTAATTAGAATCATAAATATTCCCACTTCCTGGTTTACATGGGTTAGGGAAAACCTCAACATCATAAATAGTATATTTTATATTTTCTCCAATTAAAGAATATACAGAAAAACTTTCTAATTTTATTATGACTTTGTTATTTTCTATATCTAAATATTGTTGAGTTGAAGATATATACCATTGATTTTGGTTTTCATCTAAACGATAAATTTTTAATGTTGATTCATCAACTTCT
>JBKBRH010000081.1:0-5257 GCA_046292225.1 Endomicrobiia bacterium | reverse complement strand
GATATGAATATAAACACATTGATTTTTTTAGCAAAAGATTACAAAGGATATGTTTACTATAAAAGTAAATATGCAAAATCAAAATGTAGTTGGGATGTTTTAGAATACATTATAAAAAAATGTAGAGAATATAATATAAAAATTTATCCTTATATAAACGTTTTTTCAGAACAAGGATATTTTTTAAAAGAAAATCCTCAATATGAAGAATTAAGAAAAAATAATAAAAGAACTAATTGGGCATCACCTTCTTTGAAACCTGTCAGAGAAAGGATTTTAAACATAATAAAAGAAATTATAGAAAATTACGATATAGATGGAATTCAACTTGATAGAATAAGATATCCAGGATATAACGATGATGGATTTCACCCTGAAAGTATAAAACAATATAAAAAAATTTATAAAAAAGAACCTGATATTAAAGATCCAGATTTTTATAATTTTAAATGTGATTTAATAACTTCATTTGTAAAAGAATCTTATGATTTTGTAAAATCTTATAACAAAAACTTAAATTTTTCAGCTGCTGTTTTTCATACACCTACAACTGCAAAAAATAACCGTATAGCACAACAATGGGATCTATGGGTAAAAAATAATTATTTAGATTATGTTTTTACAATGAGTTATACTTCTGACATAAACACTTTTAAAAAATACCTAAAGGAAAATACTCAGCTTTTTAATATGTTTAAACCAAAAACTAAACTTGTGGTAGGAATTGGTGTTTATTATGAAGGTATGAATGCTGATATTCTTAAACAACAAATAAACCTTTGTTTTGAAGAAGAAAATGTTTCAGGAATTTGTTTTTTTAATGCTTACAATTTGTTTAATAATAATGAATTTATGACATTATTAAAAAATATTGAAATACAAAAATAAAAGTCAATAAATATTTAACAACCCTAAAACAAAATCTTATCTACACAAATATTTAAAATCACAATTTTTACAATAATTTTCATCTGTATCATCTGCAGTAAAATTTATTTCTGAATTAAGTATTTCGTTTATTACAAAATTTAAACATTTAAGATACATACCTTTCTTTTTATTTTTATTTTCTTCTGTTTCATCTTTTTTAAATAATAACTTAATCGGTTCATTTTTTTCTCTTATATCATAAAATCCTGAGTTGACATTAAAATTAGGATACAAACTTTCTACAACAAATTGATACAATGGGAGCTGAAAAGAACGTATTTTTTTCTTTATTATTTCTCTATCTAACGAAGTTTCTTCTATTTCTAAATTTTTTAACATTGTTTCAAAACCACCTGTTTTATAATCTATAACTAATAAACTATTATCTTTTAACTCATCAACACGGTCAATTTTACATTTAAACATAATTTCTGTGTTGCCTAAGTTAATTTTCTTGATAAACTCTTTTTCTAAAAAAAGAATTCTTTTTATATTTTCTCTTCTTTTAGACTCAAATTCTAAAAAATTTTTAAGATGAAATTCCATTATTTTTTTTATTAAAAAAGATTCTGTTTTATACCTTTTTTCTAATTTTTGTTCAAACTTTTTACTAAATAAATTTAAAAATTCTTTTTTAAAATCTTCCTCAATATTAAACTCTTCTTTACCTACAAACTTTTCAAAACTTTCTTTTAACAATTCATGAAGAAAATTTCCAATATCTTTACTTTCAGGCTCTTCAAACACATCTTCTGTTTCCTTTAATCTTAAAACATATTTAAAATAAAATTTTAATGGACATCTTATATAAGTATCTAAACTTGAAACTGAATATTGAAAATTTTTTAAATAATCAAGAATATATTTTGTTTTTTTTATGCTATCTTTACCTTGAAGAACTTCTGTTTCAAAATAATTTTCTACAATATTTATAGAATCTAGTTGTCTTGTTTCTTTTTGTTTTTCCCATAAAATTTTTTCTAAAAATCTACTTCTCTCTTTTTCTTCGGATTCTATAAAAAATAAATGTACATTCTTTGAAGAATATATTAATCTTTCAAAGTGATAATACTGAATTTCTTCTTCAAACAAAACTCTATCTATTCCTATAAAAGATATAACTTCTTTGGGTATCAAAGGAAAGTTTAACTTTACATCTGGTATCACACCTTCGTTTAAATCCAAAATTATAACATTATCAAAACTTAAATTTCTTGTTTCATAAAAACCTAAAATTTGTAACCCTTTTAGTGGGGAACCTAAAATGGGTATCTTTTTATCTTTAAGAATATCTAAAAAAATTTTAAAAATTTCTTCTTTATCAAAATTAACTTCAGCAAATAGACAATTCTCAATATCTTCGCAAATTTTATACAATTCTTCTATAATTTTAAAATTCAATGGATATTTTTCAAAAAATTCATTTCTAATTAACAAATCTAATAAAATTTTTAAATTTTTAGCTAAACTTTTGAAGTTAGAAATCCCCTCCCAACTAAAAAATAATATTTCGTGCAGAGAAGATATTATTTTTATTATGTCTTCCTTATATTTTAAAATTCCATTTGATTTCAAAGATTCAAAAATTTTATCATTTAGAAGTTTTGATTTTTCTATATTTTTCAAATTGATAAAAACACAACCATTAAGTTCTTCATCTTCTATTTTTCCTAATAATAAATCGTTAATTTTTGTTATAACAATATGAGAAATTTCTGAAGGATGATTTAATAAATTTATATTTTTTATTAAATTATTATTTAAAACTTTGAGATAATCTTTAGTATAGTAGTTATTGTCCTTTTTTGTCAATTGTGCATCAAAAATATTTTTTAATAAATTTATAATAGAAGAGTTATATATAGGATACCCACATGCAAGATTAAAGTTTTTAACTAAATAACTTATTTCAGAAATCAACGGTATTGCTAACTCTGCTTGCGGTAAAACAATCACAGTTTTCTCATCTAAATCAATATTTTTTAAAACCTCTCTAACAGCACAAATTTGTGAATGAATATCGTATGAAGAATAAAAATTTATATTAGGTTTTGAAATTTGATAATTTTTATCTTCTAATTCAATATTTAAATTAAACTCTTTAGCTAACCTTTTATATGACTTCCATTCTTTATTATCTGTCTGTAAAAAAATTTTTGCTTTATTATTTTTAAAAATATTTTTAATTATTTCTATTTCTGTCTTATGTAGATAAAATGGTGTACAAAAAATAATTTCTTTAAACTCATCAAATTTTATATCTTTAGAAATCTCTGATGCTAAATAATAAAATATTCCTCTCGTAGAACATTTTTTTTCTTCTAATTTTTTATAAAAAATATTTTTAACATTGTTAATCTCAACAAGTAATTTGTTTACACTTTCTGGAACATCAAAACCTATTTCTGCAAGATTTTTTATGTTATTTAAAGATTTTTCTTCAATTTTTTCTAAAAAAAGTTCTTCTATAAAAGTAAAGATTTCTTTCCCCCAAGAAAGAAATTCTGTAAAACTCTTATATTTTTTATAAAACTCTGGTATTTCTGACTTTATAATATCATATAATAAATAAATACAATCTAATTCAGACAAAATTTTTCTTCGTTCTTTTTTAGAAACAATATATCTTATAAACTCATCAGTAGAAAAACAATTTGGTGCAAAAAAAGAAGTTTTTAATTTTTCAAACATTTGTTTTTTTAAAAACAAAGAAGGTCTTTTACCAGCAAAAACTAAACATATTTTGTCAAAATCTTGTAATGAAAAGTTATTTATCAAATAATCAGATAAATAATTAATAAAATTTATATCTAATGGTAAAATTATAATATTTTCATTCTTCATTGTATTTCAAGTACCTCAAAATTGTCTAAAGATACTAAAAATCCTTTAACTTCCTTATCTTTATAAATATCTTCTAAAATTTTTTTATACTGTCTTACCTGATCAGTATATTCTTTTAAAATATCACTACTTACATCAAAGGAAAGTTTATAATCTATAACATAAACTTCTTTTTCTAAAACTATCAACCTGTCTACTATATATGTTCTTCCTAAAAAAACAATCTCTTTCTCACAATATATTTGTGCCTCTTTAATAAAGAAAAACTTTCTAATTCTTTCTGACGAAATAAAATTGTAGAGTAATTCCCTAATTTTTCCCCATTCATAGATATAAGGATAAAAATTTTTACTTTTTTCAATAGCAGAATTTAATTCTAAAAAAATATCTTTATTAAACAAATTATTTATGTATGACAAAACTTTATGTAAAACATCGCCTTTGATAATTTCTTCTCTATAAACAACACTCTGTTTTTTAGGGAAACTTTCTTCATCTAAAATTTTTTCTATCCAATCTTCGTACCTGTTAATTTCAATTTTTTTAATATTTTCTTGTTGTATATCTTTATAACCAACATCAGACCTAATTTCTTCTTCTCCAAAAACTAAAGTTTTTTCCTCATTGACAAAAATTAAAGTTTCTATTATATTTTTATCACTCTCTT
Organism: Endomicrobiia bacterium; assembly: GCA_046292225.1. Classification (GTDB taxonomy): domain Bacteria; phylum Elusimicrobiota; class Endomicrobiia; order DTEH01; family DTEH01; genus JANXDG01. The sequence goes on along the minus strand of JBKBRH010000081.1, from coordinate 816 downwards.
CTTTCTTAGGTACAAAAAAATATAATCTTTCTTTTGCACGAGTAAAACCTACATATACAGCATTTAATTCATCTATTAACAAATCCTTGAATTCTTCATCATAAATATTTTTTGCTTCATTGAAAATTTCAAAATCAGATTTTACTCTTACTACCTCTGCAAATCCGTTTTTTTCTTTTATTATAAATTTAGAAGTCAATTCTTTTTGTCTTCCTACTTCAATATCTATTTTAAGTAATGGAAGTATTACAATATTATATTCTAAACCTTTGGATTTATGTATTGTTGTAACTTTTACAGAATTACTTTTTCTAATTTTTACATAAAAATTTTCTATTTCTTTTTCTTGTGGGTTTTCAAAATAACTTACAAAATCTTCTATAGAACCACCATTTTTATCCTTTATTTTATAAACTATCTCAAGTAATAACATAAAAAATCCGTGATAATTAGAGAAATTTTTTAATATATCAAATGTAGAAAAAATTTTTAAGATTATATCATACAGTGGGTAAGAACTGTTAATTTCTAATATTTTAGAAAAATATTTTTCCCATAGGAGAGAATATTTTTCTTTAAATTCTTGATAAATTGGCAAAAAACTATTCGTAGCATTATATGAAAAAATAAAATTTTGTATTTCTTCTTTTTCAATTGATGTTTTTTTCAAAAAAATATCGCCCAAAATAAACGAACAAAAAGATAAATTATCTTCTTTGTTTATAATAAACTTTAACAAAGACAAAATTTCTTTGATTAATTTGTTACTTCTTATGTCTAAAGTTTGTTCTGACTCTACAGGAATATTTTCTTGTA
>JBKBRH010000080.1:0-5324 GCA_046292225.1 Endomicrobiia bacterium | reverse complement strand
TCCACTTCCAAAATTTAATTTTAAAAACTATATACTTTTTTTATGGCCGCTGACTTTAGGCCAACTTCAACAAGAGAGTTATCCAGGCGGTGTCTTTTTGTTATTTTTACCTTTATTATTTGTGTTTAGAAATGTGGACAAAAAAATTAAGTTTTTAAGCATTTATGTTATAATTTGTTTGACACTCTGGGCAATTATAGGGAGGTTTTATTTAAGATATTTTATTCCTGTATTAAGTGTTATAGCAGTTATATACTCATATTTTATAACTGAAAATACATTTCCTCAACAGTTTAAAAACTTAGTTTATCTTTTGTTAGTTTTTATAATAAGTTCAAATATAAACTTTGCAATGCGGATTTTATATTTTACACAAACACCTGCACATTTTGTTTTCTCAAATATGAGTGTAAAAGAATATTTATCTACACAAAGGCCGTCATACCCTTCTCCGTATTACCAGATTGCAGAATGGGTTAACAAAAACTTACCTGTTGATTCTAAGATTTTACTTTTGGGTGAGACACGAGGATTGTTTTTTGAAAGAAAGTATTTGACCCATGGAGTTTTAGAATATTCTCCTTTAGTTAAGATGCTAAAAAAAGTCAATTCAGCACAACAGTTGTATGAAGAATTTAAAAAAGAAAAAATAACTCATATCCTTTTAAACGTACCTGAAGCAAAACGTCTTAACGGATACGACAATTTTTATTTTGAACCACAGGAATTAAAAATCTGGTGCGAATTCTGGAATAGATATGTTAAAGAAATCTATCGTAATATTGCAGATATATCTTTACCAGAACGCAAGATTTATTCTTTAAAACACCAACGGTCTGATTGGTGGCAACAGTATTCTTTAGACACGCATAACTATGTATATCTATACGAAATCTTAGATGAAGAAAAAGCAAAAGAAAAAAAACATATTGTCCCATACAACTTTTTTTTAGAACCACAACTTTACTCACAACAACGTTGGGAAAAATTAAAAGATACAGTTAAAGAAATAACAACCCCAATCAACTAAGTTATAAAGTTACCATTACTTTAAAATGTCAGGTTAGAAGGTTTTAATTTAAAAAGTGTTTGACATAACTAATACATTGCTCAAATTTGTGGTTTGCAAAAAAGTTTCTTGACTCTTCCCTGATAAAAATAATCACTGAACCTAGGAAGACTTGGAAATCTGTTTTTTTGTATGTTGTTTTTAAGAGATAAAAATTTTGCATATTTAAATTTTGATAATGAAGAACTTATTAAAATAAAAAATTATGATGAAATTGTAAAAGTTTTATAAAGTATGTCCACAAGCAAAATATGTTGTGTTTGACGAGATACAGAATTAGACAAATGGAGTTTTTGTAGACAAATTACAAAGACGTGGAGTTAATTTTGACAGGTTATAATGCAAAAATTTTAGAAAAAACTTTCCAGTGTGTTAACCTGAAGATATATATCTTTAGAAATTTTTTCGTTCAGTTTTAGAAAATTTTTAGCAAGGGAATGGGTTATGTTAGATGAAGAAAAAATTCGTCTTCATGAAATAAAGTGGAGGATTTTAAATTATTTAAATGAATATCTTACAACTGGTAAGTTTCCTTGAAATAATGGTAAAAAATTTAGTTCCTAAAGTTTATCTTGGAACAATTTTTGACGCAATTTTGTTTTAAAGATATAGTAAAAAGATACAAAGTAAGGTTTGCACAGGAAATTTATACTCTGGCTACATATTTAATATCCAATTTTAGTTCGGAATTTAGTTTTACAAAGTTAAAAAAATATTTTGGGACTAAGAAATGTCAACACGGTTGAAAAATATTTATGTTATCTTGAAGAAGCATATTTAGTTTTTCAATTAAACAGATTTTCTTTTAAGATTAAACAACAGATTAAACCGCTAAGGAAAGTTTATATAGTTGATAATAGATTTACTACTGTGAGGTGGTTTCAATTTTCTAAAAACATAGGAAAACTTATGGAAAACTTGATTTTTTGTGGAATTCTAAGAAAGGAAATATAAACATAATAGATATATTTTTATTATAAAACCGAAAAAGGTTATGAAGTTGATTTTGTTTTAATAAAAGATCAAAATGTTGAACAATTAATTCAAGTGTGTTATGATATAGAGGATATTAAAACAGCAGAAGAGTTGAACTGTAATAATTTAGAAATTCTTACTTGGGATAAGGAAAGTGAAAAAAAATTTAAGAAAAAAAACAATAAAGTTTATTCTTGTATGGAAATGGTGGTTAGAATTTAACGAAAGTGGCCAATAATCCTGAAAAACAATAAATGTAAAATTTAGAATAAATATTTATAGTTTTGAGAGTAAACTAGAGAAAAGAAGTTTGAAGTGTAATAGAAACAAGAGTTTAATTTTGAAAATTTTAAAAAGTTGAATTTGAGTTTAATGATTTTATAGAAAAATAAAAAAGGTAGTTGTTGAGTTTCAAAGGTGGCGTACCAAAGTAGATAAGTAGCGATTCGTAAAACCGTTATTCGTCGGTGTAAATCCAATGGTAAAAACAAAAATAATTGCAACTATTGGACCAGCAACATCTAATGAGACTGTTATTAGAAAGATGATGTTAGCAGGGGTGGACGTTGTCAGATTAAATTTTTCCCATACAAGTCATGACGAAATTATTAAAATAATAAATATTATTCGTAATTTGAACAAAAAATATCGTAGAAAAATTAAAATTCTTGGAGATTTACAAGGACATCGTATCAGAATAGGAAAAATTTACAATGAAATAGAGTTAAAAAGAAATAAATTATTGTTTTTAACTCAAGAAGATGTGATAGGAACATCCTCCATGGTATATTTTGATTATAAAGGTTCGTTAAGGCATATAAAAAAAGGTATGCAAATATTTATTGATGATGGAAAAATTGCGTTAGAAGTTGTTGATAGATATGAAAACAAATTAAAAACAAAAGTAATTGTTGGGGGTATATTAAAACAAAATAAAGGTGTAAATATACCACAAGCAAAACTTGATTTTGGTGGTATAAGTAAAAAAGACATTCAAGATATACTTTTTTGTAAAGAAAATAATATTGACTACATAGCACAATCTTTTGTAAGGAAAGAAAAAGATGTTTTAGAAGTTAAAAATCTTTTAGGCAAAAAATCTGACTGTAAAGTTATCGCTAAAATTGAAAATTTAGAAGCAATAAATAACATTGATAAAATTATTAATGTTTCTGATGGGATAATGATTGCACGAGGTGATTTAGGCGTGTCGTTGCCTATTTATAAAGTACCAATAATACAAAAAATTATCATAAAAAAATGTAATAATAAAAAAAAATTTGTTATTACTGCAACACAGATGTTAGAAAGTATGATAGATAATCCTCGTCCAACAAGAGCCGAAGTTTCAGATGTATCAAATGCTGTGATTGATGGTACAGATTTTGTAATGCTTTCTGCTGAAACAGCTATTGGTAAATATCCAGTTGAAACTGTTATAATGATGAACAATATATTAAAATATACTGAGAAAAATTTGCATAAGTTAAGAAGGATCAAATGATTATTTTTATTATCAATATTAAATTTTCTACAAAAGAATTGTTTTATAAAATAGAATGAAAATGTATACTATTGATGTGGAAAGAATATTAAGTTTACTAAAAATTTCGTTAAATAGTTTGACAATACAAGAAGTACAAAATTGGCTCAAAGAATACAGGGATGACGAAATTTAACTAAAAAGAAAACCTCACCAATAATAATATTTTTAAGTTCGTTAGTATATTTTTAATGGTTGCTTCTATTATAAAATTTTCTTTTAGGAAAATATCTTGATGATAATGTAATTTTATGTATGTTATTGTTTATGCAGTAGAATTAATACCTTCTAACGAAGATTAGGTAAGTTAAAGATAATTTATAGTTAACGCAAGATATTTTTTCTAAATTGTTAAAAGTAAACAACAACCAACATAAACTTGTCATTATTATAACATAATTCAGATAAATAAAATTAAATAAAATACAAGTATAATAGTTTCTTAAATTTAATTCCAGACACCTACTATTGAAGTGTTACAAAATTTACACCTTCCGTTGACAATATTGTTTTCTTTTACTTCAAAATGTATTCTATAAATTAGTCTTTTGTTACATTTTACACAAAAAGTAGAGTTATATTTGTGTCCGGGGAGGTTGCCTATATATACATAATTTAATCCAATTTTACGTGCAATGTTATATGCTGTTTCTAATTTTTCTGGTGGTGTAGGAATAACATTTGTATATTTATAATTAGGGAAAAATCTTGTAAAATGTAATGGTACATCACTGCCTAAATTTTTTTTAATCCATAAACACAATTCTGTAATATGATTTTCAGAATCATTTCTTCCTGTAACTATTAAATTTACAATTTCAAGCCAACATCCGCTTTGTTTGATAATTTTTAAAGATTCTAATACAGGTTCTACTTCTGCTTCTGACATTTCACGAAAAATTTTTGTTGAGATAGATTTTAAATCTACAGTTACAGCATCAACATATTTTAAAAGTTCTTTAAGTGGAGACGGATTTATTGCAGCGTTAGTATGTAGAACAATTTTTAACTCATGTTGTTTTGCCAATTTTGCTATGTCATATACATATTCATAAAACACAATAGGGTCATTGTAGGTAAAAGATATTGTTTTGATATTGTTTTTTAAAGCAATCTCAACAACTGTTTGTGGTGGTAAGTAGTATTTATCTATATCATTTGGTGAAACTTGTGATAAATGCCAGTTGTGACAATGTTTACATTTTAAGTTACATCCAGCGGTGCCTATGCAAAGAATGGTACTTCCTGGTAAGAAATGGTATAGTGGTTCTTTTTCTATAGGATCTATTTGTACTGCTGAAGGTTGTGAATAGACGAGACTGTAAAGTTTTCCTTGGATATTTTGTTTTGTACGGCAGAACCCTACCTTACCTTCAGCAATGATACATTTTCTAAAACATATTAAACACTGAACTTTATTGTTTTTAAGTTTTTGGTAATACATTGCCTCTTTTAACATTATATGTTTTGTTGCAGATGTGGTTGAGAAAGTATTTTTTTTGTTTACATCACATTTTTTTAATTTTGTTAATTTTAAAAATTGTTGTTGCAGATTTTGAAAATCCGATGTAGTTTGTTGGAATAAAAATTTATAAATTAATAATAAAGAAAAAATAAGTATAAAATACTGTTGGATTTTTTTCATTATATATGCATATATGCTATTAAAAAGATATTTAAAGGAATATTTTACTAACTGTTTTTAAATTATAAAATTAATCTTTGTAACACAAGATG
>JBKBRH010000079.1:0-5371 GCA_046292225.1 Endomicrobiia bacterium | reverse complement strand
CATCGTACTATTTGGAAATATTTATCAATTCCAGCTATCATAAGTATTTGTTTAAACAATTGTGGTGATTGTGGTAAAGCATAAAAATTTCCTGGAGCTAATCTTGATGGAACTAAAAAATCTCGTGCACCTTCAGGAGTTGATTTTGTAAGAAACGGTGTTTCAATTTCAAGAAATCCTTCTGAAACAAAAAAATTGCGAACAACATTCATAAGATCACTTCTTAATTTTAAATTATTAAACATTTCTTTCCTACGAATATCAAGATACCTATATTTTAACCTTAGTTCTTCAGAAACTTCTTTATACTCAGATATTTCAAACGGTAATACTTTTGAAGTATTTAAAATTTCCAATTCAGTACATAAAACCTCAACTTTTCCTGAATACAACTTCGGATTTTCAGTACCTTTTGGACGCAATCTTACCACACCTTTAATTTTTATCACATATTCATTTCTTAATTTTTCTGCTTTAGAAAATATTTCTTTATTATCTGGTTGAAAAACAATTTGTACTATACCTTCTTTATCTCTTAAATCAATAAAAATCACACCTCCATGGTCACGTCTCGAATGTACCCAGCCAAACAAAGTAACCTCTTTATTTAAATAATCTTTATTTACTCTACCACAATATAATCTTTCCATAACTTAAAATCCTTTCTATTTATGTAAAAAATAATAAATTTGATTATACTAATTTTTTGTCATTATTGCAATAATAGATAAGCAACTAAAAAATGATAGGTTTTTTATGAAAAGCTGTCACTTTTCTATTTTTAAATCATACTTTTTAGTTCTTTGTTTAGCCCACTCCCAACAATATTCGTATAAATGCAACCCTTTCGAAGAAGCAATAATTTCACCATTTTCAACACCAATTTCTTCTGCCATGTATTGTTTTAACAATTCCATACCACCAAGATTTGATGGCATACCTCCCCATAAATCCCAAGAACGAAAATAAATTATGAAATGTAGTTTGCCATATCTTATACGGGTATCAATTATTCTACAACAAGGTGGGTCATCAAGTTTAATATCCGTTGGCATACCTATCTCTAATGTACACTGATTTGTTTCAAATCCTTCTTTCTTATAAATATTAATTACTTCTTGAATCGGATTTATATTACAAACTATTTCTTTTTCTTTACCCTCTTCTGTTGTAATTTTAATCTTAGGATTAACAAGTCGTTCACCGTAAGTATAATCTTCAGTAGAAGTTTTTTGGTCAGTAAGAAGATAATTAAGATATTCCTGTATATATTCCATAGATGTAGGTGCTGGAATACCACATCCTTCTGGCATAACAGGAATTATTTGATTTTCTGGTTTACGCACACGAATTACTACATAATCAAATTCAAGTCGTCTTTGACCTTTATAACTTCCTCGGTCTATTTTATAGACATATCCGTAGTCTAAGATTTTATCTAAACATTGATACCATGCATCGTCTAAATCAAACGCGTCAATAAATACAGGTGTCAAAAATTTTTCTTCTTTTTTATTCATAGATTTAATCTTTGTAATCAGCCAAATATTTATTTTGAGAGATATATTTTTTTACATATTCATCTATTGAAAAATCAAAATCTGTAATTGGTTTTTTATATCCTTTAGAAAATAATTTATTCATTTCTGCTTTTGTATAATACTGATACTGCTTTTTTATATTTTCAGGCATATCAATGTATTCTATTTGCGGAGTTAAATTTAAAGATTTAAACACTGCGTAAACTAACTGGTTAAAACTATGTGGTTGTCCAGTTCCTATATTATAAATTCCTGACAAATTTTTGTTTTCATAAAAATAAAAAGTCATCTCAACTGCATCTTTTATATAAATAAAATCTCGTAGTTGTTCACCATCTTTATATTCTGACAAGTACGATTTAAACAATCTAACTTTTCCTAAAGATTTTATTTGTTCAAAAGCTTTTACAACAAAACTTCGCATATCACCTTTATGATATTCATTAGGTCCGTAAACATTAAAATATTTCAACCCAACTATTTTATCTAACAACTTATTATTTTTCGCCCATAGGTCAAAAAGATGTTTTGAATAACCATACATATTAAGAGGTTTGAAAAGTTCAAGTTTATCTTCGTCATCAGAAAATCCTAAACTTCCGTCACCATAAGTTGCAGCAGAAGATGCGTATATAAACCTGATATTTTTTTTAATTGCAAATTTGCAAAGAATTTTTGTATACTCAAAATTATTTTTTATATAATATCTTGCATCAGGATGTGTAGTAGAAGAACACGCACCCATATGAAAAATTGTATTTATTTCTAATCTATCATAAGAACCATTTTTTATATTTTCTAAAAAATCGTCTTTTTCTATATAATCTAAAAATTTTAGCCCAACAAGATTTTTCCATTTAACATTATCTACTTCATCAACTATTATAATATCAGTAATTCCTTCTTTATTAAGTTTCCATACGATAGCACTACCTATAAATCCTGCTCCACCTGTTACTATTATTAATTCTTTCATAATTATTAATTTTTAAACTAATGTTTTTAATTACAAAATTTATTTTTTTTCTACAAGATCTGCAAAAACTCGTCCTATAAAAACTTTACTTTCTAACCTTACAGGAAGTTTTTTTTCATCCACGGTAAGATAAACAAATAATCTACCTTTTGCTTTAAACAAAGGAAAACTTCTAACATCCACTTTAGGTTCTACTTTGAAACATTTATATTCCTTATCAAAAATTTTTATATTCTTAATTTCTAAAACATCAATAATCATAGGATAAACAATTTTCCCTGCCCATACATCTACAGCGTACTTTTTGCCAACTTCTATATTTTGAAATCTTAACCAATATAAAGAAGAAACTACATCTTGAACAAAACCATTTATATATCCTGTTGTATTATCTAATAAGTATATCCATTGTTGATTTTCATAATCAAATAACACATAATCTTTGGAATAATATCCAGCCTCATTTTGTTCTTTAACAAATTTCAAAGAATAGAATCCATAGAAGTCAACATAAGATTCAGTTTGGTTTCTTACTTTATATAAAATATCAATAGAAGCATTAGATTTTGTTTTAGTAGTTATTTTATATAGTTTCACATCATAGATATCTTCAAGATTTAAACTTATCTCTGCATCTCCAGCGTAAATAAATTCCCAATAAATTTTATATTTCAAAATTTCCGGCTCAAAATAATTTTCGTTTATACTTCTTAAATTAGAATTCAATCTTAATATTTCTTCTTCAATATAATTTTTATTTTCTTGGCAATATGTGTTTATAATTAAAAACATTAAGAAAAATAAAATTGAAACAAAAAATTTTTTAATCATTACACTATGTGATTTAGTATTATATTTACAGCTTCCAAAAAATTTTTTACTACAAATTCAGCCTTAGATTGTATATTTTTATCATTAGATATTAAAATGGTCCTTATACCTAAATTTTTACCAAACTCAACATCTATCTCTTTATCTCCAACCATAAACGACTTTTCTTTATCTATCAAATGTTCAATTTCTTTAACCATACCTGTTTTAGGTTTTCTACAACTACAATTTTCTTCTGGCAAATGAGGACAAAAATAAATTTTATACACATCAACACCGTTTGAATTTAAAATCTCTAATATTTTTTGATGAATTTTATTAAGGTTTTCAATATTAACTAACCCTCTTGCAACACCAGATTGATTTGTCACAATCACTAATTTAAAATTTTTCTCTACTAATTTTTTTAACCCATCAATTACACCATCAAAAAATTCTATATCTTGCGGATCATTGAGATATACTTTATCTACTATTATAGTCCCGTCTCTGTCTAAAAAAATCATAGGGAATTTATCATTTGTTGCCATAAATCTTTACCTTCTTTTATCTCAAAATTTATTTCTGGATAAAAAATTTTATCAAAATAAATATCATCAAATTTATTTAAAAAATTCTTTAGTTTAACAGCATCTTTTTTTGTAACTATAATAGGAAAATTACCTAAATTATACCATTTTAACACATCTTTTAAATCATACCAATAATGATCTGGATAGAAAATTTTATGTTTAATTTTAAAACCTTCTATATTTAACATATTTTGAAAAATTTTTGGTTCTCCTATCCCACAACATAAGATAACTTCATTGTTAAAATCTAAAAATTCTTTTAGATAAAAACTTTTGCCATTGTATAAATTTATAAAATTTATTATTTTATAGTAAGAGGTAATGATCTTTATCTCATTATTTATTTTTTTAACCTTTTGTTTGAACTTTTCAACTATTTTGTCAAAGACAAAATTCACATGATTTAAAATAACATAATCTGCTCGTTTTAAAGAACTTTTTAATGTTTCTCTTAATTCTATTAAAGGAAATAAAAAATTTTTTTTTTGAAATTTAAACATATTTATTATCAAAATGTTTATATCTTTATAGAACGAAAAATTTTGGTATCCATCATCAGAAATAATGATTTCTAAATCAAATTTTTCTTTTAAATACTCTATTGCTTTTACTCTATCATTTGAAACACAAACAGGTATTTTAAGATCTGAAAACAACATATATGCTTCATCACCAGAATAAAATATTGTAGTATCATCATATAGTTCTTTTGGATGTAATAACAAAACTTGTTTCTTTTTTTTCTTCTTATATCCTCTTGTAACTACAGCAACTTTTTTATTTAAACTCTTCAAATCTTCTACAATTTTTTTTACCAAAGTTGTTTTCCCGCTACCACCTAAGTCAGGATTACCTACACAAATAATTTTTAAATCTTTAAATTTTTTTTGTTTTTTAGTTTTTACAAATTTAAAAATGTTAAAAAATAAATAATAAATTGGTGTTATAAAAATTAAAATCGGGAAAAACAAATATTTTATTATTTTTCTTTCCATCTTCTATGAAACCACATCCATTGGTCTGGATACATCTTTATATATTTTTCTATAATCTTATTAATTGATAAAGTGTTTGTTTCTAAATCTTTTTTAATATCACTACTATAGAATGGCACAAACTCTTCTTCAATAAAAATTTTATAGTAATCTTTTTCTTTTATACAAAACATAGGGAAAACTTTACTTTTTAATCTTTTGTTTAACAAAGTAATTATTGGCGAAGTAAACGCTAACCTGTTAAGAAATTCTACCTTTACAGAACCTTCCACAATATGTTGATCTGGCAAAATATATACAATACCACCAGATTTTAAGTATAACATTATTTCTTTCACCTGATGAGCATAAAAAACTTTCCCACCTAACTTCTCTCTTAATTTTTTAATTTGTATTTCAACTAATTTGTTCCTTAAAGGACGAACTATCGCTGCAATTTTGTATCCTTCAAGGACC
>JBKBRH010000078.1:0-5386 GCA_046292225.1 Endomicrobiia bacterium | reverse complement strand
AATGAAATATTAGATCGACAGAAATTTTTCAGACATATTGGAGTTTATGGATATAGACGAAATTTTTTGTTTAAATTTTTGTCTTTACCTCAAGGAAAACTTGAAAAATTAGAAAAACTTGAACAGCTAAGAATTCTAGAATACGGATATAAAATAAAAACAGTTTTAGTTGATGAAAATCCTATTTCTGTAGATACAAAAGAAGATCTACAAAAAGTTAGAGAAATATTAAGTATAGAAAAAGAAAGGATAAAATTTTATGAAAACCATAGAATTAGGTAATATAAAAATAGGTGAAAACGAACCTTTAGTTTTAATTGCAGGACCTTGTGTTATAGAATCAGAAAAAATAGCGATGTTGGTTGCAGAAAAAGTTAAAAAAATTACAGAAAAATTTAAGATTAATTATATTTTTAAATCTTCATATGACAAATCAAACCGTTCTTCAGTAGAAAATTATCGTGGGCCTGGGTTGAAAAAAGGGCTTGAGATTTTATCTAAAGTTAAAAAAGAATTTGATGTTCCAATTTTATCAGATGTACATTGTAAGACAGAGATACCTTATGCAGCAGAGGTTTTAGATGTTATACAAATTCCTGCATTTTTGTGTATGCAGACAGATATTGTTGTAGAAGCAGCAAAAACACAAAAAGTTATAAATCTTAAAAAAGGACAATTTATGGCTGCGTGGGATATGAAAAAAGTTGTTTCAAAAGCGCTTTCAGTAGGTAATGACAAAATTTTGTTAACAGAACGAGGAAGTGTTTTTGGATACAACAATTTAATATTCGATATTAGAAGTATACCAATTATGAAACAGCTTGGTTTTCCAGTGGTAGTAGATGTAACACATATAGTTCGTATACCTGGTCCTACTTCTAAAGATCCTTCTGGAGGAGAACCACAATATATTTCTTTATACAGTTATGCGGCAATAGCTGTAGGTGCAAACGGGTTGTTTATAGAAACCCATCCACAGCCACAAGATGCGTTATGTGATGCTGCAAGTATGTTAAAGTTGGATTATCTTGAAAATATCCTTGAAAAAGTTGTAGAAATATATAAAATAGTTAAAAGTTAAGTTAATATAATAAAAAATTTTTTTAAAAAATAAGGAGGGTTTATGAGAAAAAAATTTTTTGGTGTCATATTTTTAATTTTTACTTTTTTGTTCATAAATTTGTCTGCACAGATAGAACAACAAACTAAAAGTTCATCTAATATAGAAGTTGAAACAATGAAAATGGAAACACTACCTGTTGTAGCTAAAGTTGGTAAAAGAAATATTACTTATCAGGATTTATTTAATAGATTATGGAAAACAAACGGAACCCAAGTTCTTAATCAGATGGTTTATGAAATTCTTATTGAAGAAGAAGCAAAAAATTTAAATATTAAAGTAGATCAAAAAGAAATAAATGAACGATTAGAAGATTTTAAGAAACAATTTAGAGATGAACAAGCATATAATTTGTGGTTAACACAAAATGTTATCACAGAAGAAGATTTAAAAAAACAAATTGAATTTCAGATTTTACAAGAAAAACTTGTTGTTAAAGCAAAAAAAATTTCTGTTTTAGAAAAAGAAATAAAAGATTTTTTTGAATCTAACAAGGAACAACTTGCTGTCCCTGAACAGGTCAAATGTAGGCATATATTAGTTAAAACAAAAGAACAAGCAGATGATATTTTGTTATCACTTCGTGCTGGGGCAGATTTTTCTATTATAGCGAAAGCAAAATCAGAAGATATTGCTACTAAAGAAAAAGGTGGTGATTTAGGTTATATTACTAAAGGTATGTTATTACCAGAGTTAGAAGAGGTGGTTTTTAGATTAAAAGTAGGAGAAATATCTGAACCAATAAAAACAAATTTAGGTTATCACATAATTAAAGTAGAAGATAAAAAAGGTAGAATAGAAGCAAAGTTTGATAAACAAACAAAAGAAAGAATATACAAATTTTTGTTACAACAAAAAATTTCTTCTCAGTTGCCTTCATATATAGAAGAATTAAAAAATAAAACAGAAATAATTGTATATTAATAATGACTGTGTACGAAAATAATAAGGTAAAGAAAAGTGGGATAAAACCAGCGAATAATATTTTAGAACTCATCTTTAACACGCCTATTGTGAAATTAAATCGTATTGTAGAATCTGACATGGCAGATGTTTATGCTAAACTTGAATTTTTCTCACCTGGTGGTAGTGTAAAAGATAGAATTGCACTTGCAATGATTGAAGATGCAGAAAAGAAAGGATTGATAGATTCTAACACAGTTATTGTAGAACCAACAAGTGGTAATACAGGTATTGGACTTGCATTAGTTTGTGCAGTAAAAGGATACAAGTGTATATTAGTAATGCCAGAATCTATGAGTTTAGAAAGAAGAAAAATTTTGGAAACATTTGGTGCAGAAATTGTATTAACTCCGAAAGAAGAAGGTATGCAAGGTGCTGTTAAAAAAGCAGAAGAAATTGTTAAAAATACTAAAAATGTTTTTATGCCACAACAGTTTAAAAATCCTACAAACCCAGAGATTCATAGAGAAACTACAGCACAAGAAATTTTGTCTTCTATGAATGGTGAGATAGATGTTTTTGTTGCAGGTGTAGGTACAGGGGGAACTATCACAGGTGTAGGTGAAATTCTTAAAAGGAAAAACAATAATATAAGAATTGTAGCTGTAGAACCTGAAAAATCTGCAGTATTATCTGGTAAAACACCAGGTATACATAAAATTCAAGGTATAGGAGCAGGATTTGTACCTGAAATTTTAAATACAAAAATTATAGATGAAATTATTACTGTTTCTGATGAGTATGCTTACCAAACATCTAAAAAACTCGCAATGTTAGAAGGAATTTTTTGTGGACCTTCATCAGGAGCAGCATGTTTTGCTGCTTTAAAAATAGCAAAAGAATTATCTAAAGGTAAAAAAGTTGTGACAATCTTTCCTGACACAGCTGAAAGATATATCAGTATGATATAAAGTTGTAGAAAATTCTTATGTGATTTTTGTCACTTTATATTGTCATTTAATCTAAAATTGTTTAATATAAAAAATTTTTCTTTAAAAAGCGGATATAAATTTAGTTATGATACTGAATTGTTGGGTGCAAAGTTTTTAAAATCTTACATTAATTGTTTAAATTTTTTACTTATCAAATATTATTCTTCAATATTGAAAAAAAACTAATAATATTGTAAAAACATCAACAAAATTTTATATCTGGAGGAGTAAGTATTATGTCAAAAATTAAAGAAGAAATAGAAAAAATAAATAGAGAAATACATAAAGTAATACTTTCTTCAAAATATGATAGGTACAAAATAGTTCCATATATAGCACGATGGGCTGCTGAATTAAAATATAAAGAAGAATATAAAGATTTACTTGATAATGAAAGAATAAATATAGCAATAAATGATGTTTTGACAGGGAAAGTTTCTATTGAAGATATTAAAAAGTTGCCTCCTTTAGAAACAAGAAGGAAACTTAGTATTCTACAAAATGTTATAAGCAGTAGTGAAACTAAAGAAACAGAAAAAGATTCTTCTACTAAATCATCTAAGAAAAATAAAAAATGAAAAAGAATATTCTTTTAGGATTAACTGCTGGTGTTGCAATATATAAAGTATGTGAATTAGTAAGAATTTTGAAAAAAAAGGGATATAACATAAAGTGTATAATGACCAAAGACGCTACAAAACTTATCTCACCGTTGCTTGTTGAACAATTATCTGAAAATCAAGTTTATATTGATATGTTTGAAAAGTATGACTACTCTACAATACATACATCGTTGTCAGAATGGGCTAATTTAGTTTTAGTTGTTCCTTGTAGTTGCAATACTTTAGCAAAACTTTCCTGTGGCAAAACAGAAGATTTGTTGTCCTGTACAATTTATGCTTGCGATTTTAAAAAAACAAAAGTTATACTTTGTCCCTCAATGAATACTAATATGTGGTTACATCCTATAACACAAAAAAATATAAAATTGTTAAAAGAAATAGGATATGAGATTATACAACCTGAAAGTGGTGAATTGTTATGTGGAAAATCTGGTATAGGAAGGTTACCTGAAATTAAAAAAATTGTCTCTTATGTTGAGAAAATATTGAAGAAGTAAAAAATGTACAAACATACAAAGACAGTACTCATCACTGCAGGTCCTACCAGAGAATTTATAGATCCTGTAAGATATATTTCAAACTTATCTTCAGGAAAACTTGGATATAAAATTGCTGAAGAATTTTTTTCTTGTGGATATAAAGTTATTCTAATAAGTGGGCCGACATGTGTCAAAACTGATAAAAAAATAAAAATTTTAAAAGTAACAACTTCAGATGAGATGTTTTATAAGGTAAAAAAATATTTCAGTAAATCAGATATTTTTGTTTCAGTTGCAGCAGTGTGTGATTATAAACCTAAATTTTTTTATAGACAAAAGATTAAAAAATCTAAAAGTTATAGTTTAAACCTGGTTGCTACTAAAGATATTCTAAAATATTTTGGGAATAAAAAAAATAATAGACAGATAGTTGTAGGGTTTGCACTTGAAACTGATAAAAAAAATTTTTTAAAATATGCTATTAACAAACTTAAAGAGAAAAATCTTGATTTGATAGTTTTAAATTCGCCTGAAACATTTAATAGTGAATACATAAAACCGACCGTTATTTTTAGCAATGGTAAAAAAATATTTTTTAAAAAAATTAAGAAAAAAAAATTTGCAAAAATTTTAGTGTCAATAATAAAAGAATATGAACAAAATAAAAGCGCTGCTTAGATTATATAAAGAAGTTTATAATATAGATGGGTTATATTTAGAAACTCTCCAAAATATAAATGTAAAAGATAGTATGAGAAAAGAAAATGATAAAGAATTTTTATTAAATATACTAAAAGAAAAAATAAAAAATTGTAAAGATTGTCCTTTGTGGGAAACAAGAACTAATACTGTTTTTGGTGAAGGTAATATAAATGCTAAACTTATGTTTATAGGCGAGGGTCCTGGATATGAAGAAGATAAACAAGCAAGACCTTTTGTAGGGCGTGCAGGTGAGTTGTTGACAAAAATAATTAATGCTATGAATATGAAACGAGAAGATGTATATATTGCAAATATTGTGAAGTGTCATCCTTTAAGAGTACCAGATCCTGAGTTAAGAAATAATGATCGTCCTCCTAATGATGAAGAAATTTCAAAATGTATTAATTATTTAGAAAAACAAATAGAGATAATTATGCCAAAAATAATCTGTTGTTTAGGATCAACTGCTGCAAGAGTGTTAACAAAAAATGACTTGCCAAGATCAGAGTTAAGAGGGAAAATTTTTGATTATTATAAAAATAACAAAATTAAAGTTTTACCAACATA
>JBKBRH010000077.1:3337-5458 GCA_046292225.1 Endomicrobiia bacterium | reverse complement strand
AGAAACTTGGATTTCTAATAAAGAAGTTGTTGGTGTAATATCTATTGTTTATGATCATCACAAAAGACAACTTGTAGATGAAATTGTTGATGTCCAACATAACTATCAAAATTTAATTATTTCATCTTCACATATACATTTAGATCATCATCATTGTCTTGAGGTTATAATAGTAAGAGGTAAAGCATCTTTGATAAACAAACTAAAAGATAACCTTGCCTCAATGAAAGGTGTGCAACATACTACTTTAAGTGTTACATCAACTATATAATTGTTTTTTAGAGAATATTTTTAAAACAATATTATGTAAGTAGCACGAATTTTATAAAAATAACACTTTAATATTTAGGTGGTAGGTGATAGCAGGTAGGTGATGGTGAATAGTGAGAAAGAGTTCTGTAGCCGACACTTGAGGTTCTGCTACGAGATTTTTGTGTTTAAACTTTGTTGTGTTGTTATGAGAAGAAGATCAGATTTACCAATTTTTTAATTTTACCGTTAATAAAACATAAAAAATTCATAAAGAAAGTTAAAAGAACTTTAAAAAACAGGAGGGATAAAATTATGAGAAAGTTTGTAAGTTGTATTTTTGCAATGATAATAATCTCATCCATATCTTATTCACAACAAGATGTTTACCTTTCGTATGAAAAAATTGTGTATACTCCTACAAGATATGATATAGAAGTTAAAAATCTACCGTTGTCGTGTTCTGTTATAACAGATGAAGAAATTCAAAATGTAAATTTATATCAAACTACAGATATTTTGGAACAGATACCTGGAGTTTTTATTATGAAAACTTCAGCTTTTGGTAGAGCAGATGTAAACATTCGCGGTCTTGGAAACAATGGAAGACAACTCGGGATTTTTATAGATGGTAGACCTGATAAAATGTCTATTATGGGGTGTTCTGTGACTCATACTTTACCTTTTAACAATGTTGAAAAAATAGAGATAATTCGTGGACCAGAATCTGTGTTATATGGTGGGGAAGCATTTGGTGGTATTTTAAATATTATTACTCGCAAGACAAAAAGAGATTTTGAAGCAAGTCTAAACTTATATGGTGGTTCTTACAACACTCAAATAGGGAGGTTCCAGCTAGGACAAAGATTTGGTAAGTTTAATTATTTTGTTTCAGCAGACAGAAGATATTCCGACGGGCATATAGAAAATTCTTCTTACAAAGCTACAGATTTTAGTGGTAACTTAGAATACAATTTTTTAGATGGTTCAAAGATAGATTTTTCAGGTAAATATTTTGATGGGTTAAAATACGAACCAAAACCTGCACCTTTAGGAACTTGGAACGATTACAAACGAGGTTCTTTTGACTTAAGCTATAATAAAAATTTTAAATTTATGAATTTAACTACTAAAATATATCGTACTTTTGGCGAACATAAATTTTCTGATGGTTGGCATTCTAAAGATTTTACTTATGGAGTTATGGTTTATGGTAATAGCATGATATTAGAAAATAATACTTTAAGTTATGGTATTGATTTTAGAAACCAGCTAGGTGAAGTTTTATCAGGAGCACCACAGGTGTTTTTAAAAGAATACAAAAAATATGATTACGGAATTTATTTTGATGATAAACAAAAATTGTTTAAAAAATTTACTTTTAATTTTGGATTAAGATATCATTATGACGAATATTTTAAAGATTTTTTAGTTCCTAAAGTAGGGATTGTTTTTGATTTGTCTCGTAATATTACATTAAGGACTTTATGGTCAAACGGGTTTAGACCTCCACATATTAACGATTTGTTTTTGTTTGCTTCATCAAATCTTGATTTAAAACCAGAAAAAACTACAAATATAGAGTTTGGTTTAAGAAAGAAAGTTTATGATATTTTATATTTTGACATTACAATGTTTAATATGAAAGGAGAAGATTTAATCCAGGTTATATCTGGAAAAAAACAGAATATAGGCAAGTTTGATTTTGACGGGTTAGAGTTAACTACAGAGATA
This sequence comes from Endomicrobiia bacterium, assembly GCA_046292225.1. Classification (GTDB taxonomy): domain Bacteria; phylum Elusimicrobiota; class Endomicrobiia; order DTEH01; family DTEH01; genus JANXDG01. The sequence continues at coordinate 3,475 of JBKBRH010000077.1, read as the reverse complement.
AAGCCTTTAAAGTGGTTAAATTTTTATTTAAGCTACGGATATCTTGATACAAAAGAGAAAGTTGTAGCTCAGCCTAAAAATAAAATTGTTTTTGTTTTAAATTTTGTTAAAGATAAATTCAGTGGAAGTTTGTTTAAC
>JBKBRH010000077.1:0-3239 GCA_046292225.1 Endomicrobiia bacterium | reverse complement strand
AGTTGTAGCTCAGCCTAAAAATAAAATTGTTTTTGTTTTAAATTTTGTTAAAGATAAATTCAGTGGAAGTTTGTTTAACGAATATGTAAATGAATATTACTATCTATCCGGAAGTTCTAAAGAAAAAATTGAGGATTATGATGTTACTAATTTAAAATTCAACTATGAAATTGTAAAAAACTTAAATATTTATTTTACTATTGACAACATTTTTGATGTTGAATACAAAATTTATACTGAGGTTCCTTCTGCAAGCGGGCTTTATCAAATGCCAAAAAGAACTTTTGGGTTAGGTGTGAGATATAATTTTTAAGTTTTTATGAGAAAGATAAAATTTATTTTTTTAATAATATTTTTTTGTTTCCGATTTGGTAATTCTGATACAAAAAAGATAAAAATTGTTGCAACTACAACGAATATCTCGTCAATTGTTAAAGAGATTGCTAAAAATAAAGTTGAAGTTATAGAAATAATACCTTATAAAAGTTGTCCTGGACATTTTGATTTGTCTATAAGAGATTTTGAAAAAATTTTAGATGCAGATTTATTTATTTATCATGGTTGGGAAGTATGGGTTAAAAAAATTTTAGATAAAACAAAAAAAAATTATAAAGTTTCTGTTGAGAAAAATCTTATGTTGCCACAGACAAATATTGTTGTTGGTAAAGAAATTTTAGAAATTTTATGTAAACTTAAGTCTGAAAATAAAGAATATTTTGAAAAAAATTATGAAGAATATTGTAATAAAGTAAACAAATATGTTGAAAATGTAAAACAAAAATTTAAAAAATACAGTGGGTATAAAGTTATCTGTTCTGAGTATCAGAAAGAATTTCTTAGTTGGTTAGGGTTTGAAGTTGTATATTCTTATCCCAGACAGGAACAATTAAGTTTAAAAGATATAAGAAACATTTTTTCTTTTAATGGAGAAATTGTTTTTGTAGCAGACAATCTACAAAGCGGGCCTAATATAGCAAAACAAATTGCAAAAGATCTTAAAACAAGACATATTGTTTTGACAAATTTTGTAAAAGATGATTATATTAAAACATTGAAAGAAAACATAATAAAAATTGAGAAAGTGTTAAAGTGAAAATAGTAGAGTTAAGAAATGTATATTTTCAGTATGACAAAAATGTTATATTAGAAAACATAAATTTAGAGTTAGAAGAAAAAACTTTCCTCGCTATTATAGGACCGAATGGTTCTGGGAAAACAACTTTGCTTAACATTATATCAGGATTAAAAAAAGTTTCAAAAGGAGAAGTTTTTGTATTTGAAAAAAAACTTTGTAGAAAAAACATTGTGGAGGTAAGAAAAGAAATTGGTTATGTTGCACAAAACTATATAATAGACAAAAAACTTCCTTTTTTAGTAAAAGACATAATTTCTTTAGGCAGGTATGGCAAAGTCGGGTTTTTTAAAAATCTTTCATACGAAGATAAATCTATAATTGAAGAAACAATAAGTTTTTTAAAAATTGAAGATTTAAAAGAAAAACCTATAGGACATATTTCTAGTGGAGAGTGTCAAAAAATACACATTGCACGAGTACTTGTTCAACAGCCAAAAATTTTACTTTTGGACGAACCTACATCAAGTTTAGATCCTAAATCTCAACACGAGTTGTTAAAACTTGTAGAAGATATTTATCTTAAAAAAAATATAACAACAATTTTTGTAACACATATTTTAAATCATATTCCTTCCTGTTGTAATAAAATTATACTTTTAAAAAATGGAAAAATTATCTCTTCTGGAAAACCAGACGAAGTTTTAAAAAAAGATATATTGTCAAACCTTTATACCTGCGATGTAGAAATTGAAATTATAAACAATAAAAGACATTTTCATATAGGACCTTTACATCCATAAAGATGACAGAGGTTTTTTTAAGAATTTTTTTAGTTTCAATTTTAAGTGGTATAATTTGTGGTATTGTAAGCGTATGGGTTGTATTGTTAAATATTCCTTTTATAACTGTTGTAATGTCACATTCTGCATTTTTAGGTTCAATTTTTGGCCTTTTAGCAGGTATAAATCCTGTTTTATCTTCAGTAATTTTTTGTCTAATTTTTTCAATTCTTATAGGGCCAATAGCTGAAAAAGGTAATGTATCTTTAAACATTTCTACAAGTATAATTTTTTCTTTTGTGTTAGGGTTAAGTTTTGTTTTAGCAGGGTTGATTAAAGGACCAAAAAGCGAAGTTTTAAATTTTCTTTTTGGGAACATTCTTAGTGTAGATTGGACTTCGTTTTTTGTTTTAGGTATAACATTAGTTGTAATGGTTCTTTTTACAATTTTGTTTTATAAAGAAATTTTTGCAGTATTGTTTAACCGGGAAATTGCTAAATCTGTAGGGATATATGAAAAATTTATTTTTTATAGTTTGATTTTTTTATGCAGTATAATAATTGCAGTAAATCTTAATTACATAGGTGGAATTTTAATTTTCAGTTTGGTAACTTTACCTGGTTTAACTTCATACCAGTTTGTTTATAATTTAAAAACAATGTATTTTTTGTCTATAATTTTTGCAGTAATATCTTCTATATGTGGACTTATTTTATCTTATTTTTTATCTTTACCTACAGGAGCAACTATAATTGTTGTTTCAAATTTGATTTATTTTTTAAGTTTAATAATATCACCTAAAAAATAATTTTTTAATTTAACTATGAACAGAAAACAGTTTTTTGATAAACTTTCAGAATCTTGGGATAAAAAATCTGAAAATTCTAAAAAAAGAAAAAAGATAATAGAACAAAAAATTTTCCCTTTGTTAAAAAAATTTGTAAAACCTAACCATAATGTATTAGATTTAGGTTGTGGTACAGGAATTTTGTTGCCTTATTTAAAATCTCTTGTAGGTAAAAAAGGTAAAGTTTACGCGTTAGATTTTTCAGAAAAAATGTTGAATAAAGCAAAAGAAAAGTTTGGTAACGAAATTTTTTATATTAAAGCCAATGCTCATAATCTACCATTTAAGAAAGAAAAGTTTGAAAGTGTTGTATGTCTTGACACATTTCCACATTTTGTAGATAAATTCAAAGTAATAAAAGAGATAAATCGTATTTTAAAACCAAAAGGATATTTTGTTATTACACATTCAGAAAATAAACACATAGTAAATAAACATCATAAAAAAGTTGGCGGTGTTGTTAAAAACGATCTTTTGCCTGAAGAAGACAAACTTTTTTTATGGTTGAAAAAAACAAATTTTGTAATAAAAGAATTT
>JBKBRH010000076.1:0-5528 GCA_046292225.1 Endomicrobiia bacterium | reverse complement strand
TTCAAAGCTAAAATTGCACGAGAAAAAATTTTGGATATAATGAATTCTGTCATAGACAAACCGAGAGAAGAAATTTCTCCTTTTGCTCCTAAGATTAAAATTTTACAAATACCACAGGAGAGAATTGGAGATTTGATAGGTCCTAAAGGTAAAAATATAAAACAAATCATAGAAGAGACACAATCAAAAATTGATATAGACGAAAATGGTAACATATTTGTTTCTGCAGAGAATGAAGAGTTGTTAAAAAAGACAATTGAAAAAATAGAATTTTTTACAAAAGATATAGAAGTTGGTAAAATATATCTTGGAAAAGTTAAAAAAGTTGTAAATTATGGAGCGTTTGTAGAAATTTTGCCAGGTAAGGTTGGATTATTACATGTTTCACAATTGGCAGGATATAGAGTAAAATCTGCTGATGAGATTATATCTGAAGGTGATGAGATTTATGTAAAAGTTATAGAAGTAGATGAAGAGGGCAGGCCGGTTTTGTCGAGAAAAGAAGCTATAAAGGAGGGATATAAATGATTATGAAAAATAATGAAAAAAATGTTGAAACCAACTTAATATTGCAAAAAATAAAAGAAGTTTATGAAATAATGTGTAATGCAAATATTGAAGAATTTAAGATTAATATAGAAAATTTTGATTTAAGAATAAAAAGGTTTTCGCAGAAAAAAGAAAATTATATACCACCCCAAAAAGAATTTGTCTTAGATAATGTTTTAGAAAAAAAATCTTTACCGCAAGAAGAGTTGAAAGGTGAAGAGATAATATCTCCTATAAACGGCGTGTTTTATAGGTCGCCTTCACCTGGTGCACCACCGTTTGTAAACGAAGGAGACATAGTGTCTCAAGGTAGTACATTGTGTATAGTTGAAGCAATGAAAGTTATGAACGAAATAAAAGCAGATAAAAAATGTAAGATTTTAAAAATTTTATGTGAGAATGGTAGTATTGTTACTTCTGCTACAAAATTGTTTTTAGTAGAACCAGTTTAATTTCATATTTATAACAAAAACTATGAATATAGAAGAAATAGGTACAAATGCAGGTAAAATATGGATGTATCTTAGCAATAAAACTGGTTTTGTGAGTATTCTTGAATTAAAATTTAATTTAAAACTTAGCAATACTCAATTATATCTTTCCTTAGGATGGCTTGCAAGAGAAGATAAAATTATTTTTACTATAGAAGGTAATGAGTTAAAAGTTAAATTAAAATGAGAAATCCTCACAGTAGTTATTTATATTCTAAAATAAAAAATAATAGGAAAAATAATTGGATTTTGATTATATCATTAATCTTGGCAGGAGTATTTTTATTATATTGTTTTCTTCGTCCTCAGGATACAGGAATTTTGGGTCAAACAATTGATAAATTTGTGATGAGAGTTATGGGAATAACTAAGTTTTTTATTCCATTTATTATTTTTTACTGGATATGGTATAATTTGAAATCAAAAACTTATCAACCAAAAACAAAAATTTATTTAATTTTAATTCTTACTATACTATTTTCTGGATTAACAAAAATAATTTTAAAAATACTCAAACTTCCTTTTGAAAAAATCAATTATCTTTCAGGTTGGTTGGGTAATACTTTTTTAGAAATAATGGAAAGAATTTTTGGCAATTTTTTTGGTAGTTTAATAGTTGTGATAAGTTTTATTTATGTGTTAACAATATTGTTTGAAGTTTCTATTTATGATATATTTTATGAAATCTATTTTAGGATAAAAAAAGATATAGATCAATGGATCTCTGAAGTGAGATTTGTTAAAAAAATTGTTAGTAATACCTCACGGTATGAGAAAAGAAATAGTTTGAAAGAAAAAAGTGATTTTTTAATTTCTGAAAATAATAATTTGGAAAAAGATTTAGATCTACAACAACAGATAAGAAAACAAACAGAAACAAAAAAAGATCAACAAACACTAGTTTTAACTAAGAAATCTTCATCTGAAAAGGAAGAAATACCAAAACAACCGCAAAAAATAGAAATATTTCAAAAAGAATACAAATTGCCAGATACAGAATTGTTAAGCGTTTTTAAAAACAATGAAAATTTTGTGGTCAACATAAAACAACAAGCAGAAATTTTAGAAAATTTATTGAAAGAATTTGATATTTATGCTAAAGTAGTAGATGTTTCTGTAGGTCCTGTAGTTACTATGTATGAAATAGAATTAGAACCAGGAATTAAAGTACAGTCAGTTGCTGCTTTAAAAGATAATATTGCTTTAGGAATGAAAACTGATAGTATACGTATTATATCTTCTATCCCTGGGAAAGGAACTATAGGTATAGAAATACCAAATCCTAAACCTCAAATTGTTTCACTAAGAGAAATTTTAGAAAGTGAGGAATATAAGAATTTGTCTAAAAATATGGTTTTGCCTATAGCAATAGGGAAAACCGTTGACGGAAAACCATATATTGACGATATTGCTCCTATGCCACATCTTTTAGTTGCAGGAGCAACGGGTTCTGGGAAAAGTGTGTGTTTGCATTCTATCATAGTTTCTTTACTTTATAAATGTTCGCCGGATTATATGAAATTAGTGTTAATAGATCCTAAAAGATTGGAATTAATGTATTACAACGGCATTCCTCATCTTTATGATCCTAATGTTGAACCAGAAAATGTTAAAGTTATAACTTCTTCAAAAGAGGCAGCAAAAGTTTTATCCTCGCTTGTCAAAGTTATGGAACTTAGGTATGAAAAATTTGCTTCTTGTAATGTTAGAAATATTGAAGGATATAATAATTTAATGAAATCAAAAAATTTGCCTCCTGAATTTTATATAGTTGTAATAATAGACGAATTTGCAGACTTAATATTAACTGTTCCTAAAGAAGTAGAAGATGCAATCCAGAGATTAGCACAGATGGCCCGTGCTGTAGGAATACATTTGGTGTTAGCTACACAAAGACCTTCAGTAGATGTTATTACTGGTGTAATAAAAGCAAATTTTTCTTCAAGAATAGCTTTTCAAGTTCTTTCAAAAACAGATTCAAGAGTTATACTTGATATAACAGGTGCGGAAGAATTGCTCGGTAAAGGAGATATGTTATATTTAGCTACGGGATCACCAAAACCTGTTCGTTTACAGGGAGCTTATATTTCTGATAAAGATATAATTAATGTAGTAAATTTTATTAAATCACAAAATATAAAACCTAAATATGAACCTGTTGTGAAACATTCTTCGTTAAACCAACAAAAAGTTTATAAAGAAAAAGAGGAACAACAAAAAGAAGATTTATATTCTGCTTTGTTGTTAATTAAGGAGAGAAAACGTGTTTCACAAGATTTACTTAAAGCACATTTTAGATCTTCTGCTAAAGCTACTGATATTTTAAGTTTGCTTGAAGTAAAAGGTTTTATATATAAACCAGAAGGAACTAATAGATGGAGTATAAATTTTGACCGTGTAGAAGAGGTGTTAAAATTATATGAAGAAAATACAAAAAGTAATTAAAATTTTTTTATTAATATTATTTGTTTTTAATAGTTGGTTATTTTCGTTAACTTTTAAAGAATTGATAAAAAAATTAGAAGACAATGATAATAAAATTAAAAAACTTAAAGCAGAGTACGTGCAACTTATACATTTTTTAGATTTAAATGAAACATATGTTTTAAAAGCTAAGTTTATATATGAATATCCAGAAAAATTAAGAATAGATATACAGTCTCCTTTTAAACAGATTATTGTTGTAAATGATAAAAAGTTGTTTGCAAAAGATGTTTTAAACGATGTTATATACTACACAGATACAGAAAAATATTTTGAAAAACAAAAAAATTATTTTCCTTTAATATTTTCAAAAACGAGAAGATATAATTTAGCTGATTTTGTAAAAAAAACGGGATTAAGGTTTATAAAGGAAGAAAATAAATACTATGTTTTGTCTTCAAGATATCTAAAAGGTAAAAAATATACTGGTGATGAAAAAGGGTTTAAAAAAGATGAAGTTAGGTTGATGTTGTGGTTAGATAAGGAAAAATTATTACCTGAAAAAGTCAATATGGTGTCTGAAAAGTATGTCATAGAGACAGAATTTAGTAATTATGAAACAGAATTTGAGATAACAGATGCATTGTTTGAAATAGAAAAAACTTCTAATACAAAAATAATAGAAATAAAATAGAAAATTTATGAATTTACCTACAAAAATTACTTTTATAAGAATTTTTTTTGTACCAATATTTTTGATTTGTATACTTATAGATTTGTGGGAAACAAGAGTTTTAGCTTTGATAATTTTTATATTAGGTGGAATAACTGATACTGTAGATGGTATTATAGCAAGAAAACTCGGTATTGTAACAAAAATAGGTAGCAGCATAGATCCATTAGCAGACAAACTTTTAATCACTACAGCACTTATTAGTTTTTTAGGATTTAAAGAGTTAAAAATTCCAGTGTGGACTGTTATAGTTATAGTAGTTCGAGATTATATTATAACATGGGTGAGAAGTTTAGAATATAAAAAACATATGCCAGCAGACAAAACTGCTAAAATTAAAACATTACTACAAAATATTGTTATCATATCAATATTACTAATACTTACTTTTAAGAAACAAATTATAAATTTAGGTGTAGATAAGTATATTTTGAACATATTTCCCAAAATAGCGATGATGGTTGTGGCAATTTTTACTATATTGTCTGGAATTTTATATATATTAAAATATAAAAAAATTATTATAGAACAATTTGAACAAAGTTGAAATTTATTATAGAAATAATTGCTACTGTATTTTTTATAGGTTATTTACCTGCAGGCGGAACTTTGGCTACTCTTTTTAGCTTTCCTTTGGTTATATGGATTAATACACAAAACATTGTTGTTAAAATGATATTAGTTTTTATTGTTGGTTTTGTTTCTGTTATTATTTCAGGTTTTGCTGAAAAAGAAATTTTTAAAAAAAAAGATGACAAAAAAATTGTTGTAGATGAAATCTTTGGGTTTATAATAGCGATGTTGGAAATAGAAATAAAAAATTTAGGTGTTTTATTTTTAGGCTTTTTTATTTTTAGAATTTTAGATATTTACAAATTAGGTGTAATAAAAAAAATACAAAATTTAAATTCAGCAGTAGGAGTTGTAGCAGACGATTTTTTATGTGGTATTATAACTAATATAATTTTAAGGATTTTGTTGATATGGTTATAATATATAACATATTACTAACTTTTTTTATAATACTTTTTGCACCAATAATTTTTACAAGATATAAATTTAATAAGATAAATAAAAGCTACAGGATTTGGATACATTGTGCTTCTTTAGGCGAAGCTAAAATAGCATTGAAGCTCATTAAATATCTTGTTGATAAATTTAATTTTGCAGTTGATAATATTCTGTTAACTACAACTACAAAAACAGCAAAAATGTTTGCTAAAAAAGAACACAATGAGACATATATTTTCCCAATTGATTATTTTTTGATTACAAGAAAGCTAATTAAAAAAATAAAACCTAAAGTTTTAATAATAGTAGAAACAGAATTA
>JBKBRH010000075.1:0-5681 GCA_046292225.1 Endomicrobiia bacterium | reverse complement strand
GAGTTAGAAAAACTTTCTGAAAAAAAAGATTTGGAACTAAAATCAGTTCAACAATTAGTTGGTCAATTAAAAAAAGAGTTAGAAAATAAAAATGAGGTAATTAAAAAATTAGAGTTGGAGATGGAAAGATATAAGAATGAGAAAGAGAAATATATTTTTGAAAAAGAAAATGAAATTAATAGATATATTGAAAAGTTAAATTCTATAACTAGTTTATTAAAAGACAAAGAAGATTATATAAACAAACTTAACCAAGATTTTACAAAATTGGTCCAAGAAAAAGAAAGTTTAGAAGAAAGATTAAAAATTTTAGAAGAAGAAAATGATAAACTTAAGGTTGAATTAGAAAAAAATGTCCAGCAAAGAGGTGCAGAATCTAAGTTATATCAACAACAAGTTGTAGATTTACAAAAACAAATTAATGATAAAACCAATTATATAACGAAATTGGAGTTTGAATTAGAGAAAATTAAGTCTAATTTAGAACAGAAAATTTTAATATTAGAACAGAAAGAAAAAGATTTAAAACAAAGTTTAGAAAAAAATGAATATTTAGAAAAAAGTTTAAAATATAAAGAAGAAGAAAAAGAAAATTTAAGAAATATAATAGAGAAAATGGAAATAGAAATGTCTAAATTGGAAAACGAAATAAAAATTTTAAAAGTAGAAAAAGAAAAGTTAGAAATTGAACTTGAAAAAGTCGTAGATCAATATGAACTAGAAAAAAAGAATAGTCAGTCAGTTGTTTCTCAGCTTCAGAAAGAGTTAAGCGATAGTATAGTCAATATGAACAAATTAGAGTTGCAATTAGAAAAGTATAAGTTAGACTTAGATTTGACTCACCAAATATTGTCAAACAAAGAGAAGGAGATAAATAATTTCAAAGAAATTAATATAAATCTGGAGAGAGAATTAAAAGTTAAAAATGAAAAAATTGAAAAGATAGAGAATGAAAATAAACTGCTCATATCCGAATTAGAAAAAACAAAGAAGGATTTTGAGTTATATTTAAATGAATATAATAACATTAAATTAGAATATGAAAGGTTAAAAAATAATTTCAATGAAGAGTTAAAAAAAGTAATTTCTGAGAAATTATTTCCTTATGAAGAACATATTAAAAAGATAGAATTTACAAACCAGCATTTATTACAAGAGCTAGAAACTAAAAATAAACAAATAGAAGAATATATGAGCTCTATTAAAGATTTAACTCAAAAAATAAATAGTTTATATAAAGATTATGAAAAACTACAGCAAGAAAGTCAACAAAAAGAACGAGACATTTTTTCTCTTAAAAATTTAGTTTCAGATTTACAACAAGAAAAAGATAGATTGTTGAAAGAAACAAAAGATTATGAATTAGAATTGATAAATAAAAACGATAAAATTGACAAGTTATCAAAAATAGTTCAAAATAAGGAAAATGAGATTGAGAAATTTTCTAAAGAAATTGATAATTACATGAAAGAAATTAATAATTTAAGAACTATCATAGAAAAAAATACTCTTAAAATTAAAGAGTTAGAAGAGAAAAGTAAAATAGAAAAAGAAAGTTTAATTTCTGAAAAAGGAATTTTAGAACAAAAAATAAAAGAGTTAATTAAGACAAATGAAGAACAAAAAGAAAAAATTTCAAAAATAAATTCAGAGTTAGATGCTATTAAACAGAAATATGAACAAGAAAAATTACAGATTGAACAGCAGTATAATGAGAAATTGGAAATGTTACAAAAAAATCATGAAGTTACCATAGACAAAATAGATATTGCCTGGAAAGAAATTCATTCGAAATTATTAGATGAATATCGTGTGTTAGAAAAAAAGTTAAACCAAAAAGAAGAAGAAATAGCAAAGTTGAAATCAAGATTAGAAACAATAAGTTTAGCCAATGATATTAAGAATAACAGAATTAAAGTAAAAAATTCAAAAATTATTAGTGAAGAGAATGATATTAACACAATACAGAATAAGAAAAATTTGTTTTTAAAAATTTGGTTGTGGTTAAATAAGCCGATATTGAAAATATAACTTTAATTGTTGAAAAATTGGTTATATTATTTTATTATATTAACTGACCTTTAATTTTAGTACTTTTCTTTTTTATCTTTATGATATCTCTTTTATTTTTCTTTATTTTTTGTTGCAATCTTTATAGTGGAGAAATGAAGATGAAATATAATTTATTATTTAACAATTTATTAGATCAAAAATATACTTTAGAGAATGGATTGACTGTGATTTTAAAGTCATTCAACAGATTGCCTGTTGTTTCTGTCCAAATTTGGGTAAAGACAGGATCTATTTATGAAACAGATAACAATAATGGTATATCACATTTTCTTGAACATTTAGTTTTTAAAGGTACTAAAAAATATTCAGTTAATCAAATAAGTAAGATAATAGAAAAACATGGAGCAATTTTAAATGCTGGGACTTCAAAAGAATTTACGATATATTACATAGATATACCAAAAGAAGGTTTGTATGATGCATTAGATGTTTTGTGTGAATTAGTTTTTGAAGCGACATTTCCTGAAGAAGAGTTAGAAAGAGAACGTAATGTTGTAATAGAGGAGATAAAGAGGTCAAAAGATAATCCAGGTGATGTTTTATTTGAAAATTTTAATAACTTATTATTTAAAGAAACACCTTATAAAAGAAAAGTTATAGGGAAAGAAGAAATTATAAGAGATTTATCAAGAGATGAAATAATTGATTATTACAAAAAATTTTACCAACCTAAAAATATGATTTTAAGTATTTGTGGTGATATAAATATTCAAGAATTAAAAAATGTTATTGAAGAAAAATTTAATAAATATAAATCAGATGAAAATTTTATAATTCCTGTTTTAAATCTTCAAGAAAGTAAAAAACCAGAAATTTTTGAAGTTAAAAAACATAAAGTTCAACATACATATTTTCTATGCGGATTTTTAGGTCCACAGATAAATGATAGACATCAATACACAGCTGATGTTTTGTCAGTTATATTAGGAGAAGGAATTTCTTCAAGGTTGTATAAAATAATCAGAGAAGAAAAGATGTTAGTTTATGAAATAGGAAGTGGGTTTTATACTCAAGTTGGATCTTCTATATTTTATATTTCAGGTGTTTGTGAACAAAAAAATTTAGAAAAGACAATTTCTGAGATAAAAAATATTCTTGATGATCTAAAAATTAACGGACCTAAAGAAGAAGAGTTAAATAAAGCAAAACAGATTATTACAACAAGATGGTATTTTAGTAACGAAACAGTACATTCAAAAGCTTCTTCATTAGCCTGGTGGGAGATGTTTAAATCGTTAGAAGAATTAAATATGTATTTAGAAAATATAAATCAGGTTTCTTACGAAGATATAAAAAATTTTATAAATTTATACGCAGATTCTATAGTAAGTTTTGCGTTAACACCTTAGATGAGTAATAGTGAAAAAATATTTTTTTTCATTTTAGGAATTATTTATATGAGTGTATCTTATTTGTTTTCTTATCAAAAAAAAGAAATTCTAAACAATGGCATTATTTTAATACATAATCATAATTCAGAACAACCTATAGTTGCAATTACTATATTTTTAAAAATGGGTTCTATTTATGAACCACACAATCTTGGTGGTATTTCAAGTTTGTTGCAGTCAGTTATTATAAAAGGTACAAAAAATAGAACTGCACAACAGATTGCTGAAGAAATAGAAACATTAGGTGGAAGTATTTCTGCTGATAGTGATTATGATTATTCTACATTATCAGTTGCAGTAGGAAGTAAATATTTTGACAGAGCAGTTGAAATAATGGCTGATATATTCTTAAATCCAGTTTTTGAAAAAAATGAAATTGAGAAAGAAAAATTTAATCTTATTGCGTCTATAATTTCAAGAAGGGATAATATCTTTAATGTAGCAATTGATGAATTACTTTATAATCTTTACGGGAAGAAGCATCCTTACAGACAAATACCAGAAGGTAATGTTAAAACATTAAAAAAAATTCATCGTAAACAATTAATAGACTGGTGGCAGAAATTTTATGGTGTAGAAAATAATAACATTGTCATAGTTGTAAGTGGGGATATTGATTTTGAAACTTCTAAAACAATTATAATGAAACATTTTGAAAAAATACCTAAGGTTAAGCTGCCAAAAATAGAGTATGAAAATATTAAAATTAAACACAAGTATGTAAAAAAGAAGACACATTTTAAACAAGGTTATTTAATGTATGGATATAAAGCACCTAATTTGTCAAAAGAAAAAATAAAAAATTTTTTATATTTAAAACTTTTAAGTTTATATCTTGGTGGAGGTATGAGTGGAAAATTATTTGAAATTTTAAGAGAACAAAATTCTTTAGGTTATGAAACAAATTGTTTTTATCCTACAAGATTTTTAGATTCGCATTTTGTGATTTATATTGGTTTGGATTATGATAGAGTTAATATTGGGAAAGAAAAAATAAACGAAATTGTAGAGAAGTTGAAGTTGGGTGAGTTATTCAGTGAAGAAGATTTAAAAGAAGTAAAAAGTAAATTCAGAGGCAGATATTTGTTAGACCACCAGACAAATCTTCGTCAAAGTTGGTATTTAGGTTTTTGGGAAATTATGAATTTTGGTTACGAATATGACAAAAAATATTTGGAAGAGATAGAAAATATAAATCTTGAAGATATTAGAAAGGTTGCTAGTGAAATATTTAATAAAGAATTTGTATTAGTTGAATTAATACCTAAAAAATGATTTTTTATTTTTTGTTTTTTATTTTAATTTCTTTTAGTATTGCAGAAGATTATGGTGATATTTTTATTGATACATTATTAGGAGACGCTTCTTATTTAAATCCTATTTTAGCAAGTGATTCTGCATCTGCTTCTATAAATTCCTTAATTTTTAATGGTCTTGTAAAATATGACAAAGATTTAAATCTTATAGGGGATTTAGCAGAAAAATGGGAGGTAAGAAATAATGGTAAAGAAATTATTTTTTATTTAAGAAAAAATGTATTTTGGCATGATGGTAAAAAATTTACTTCTCAGGATGTAAAATTTACTTACCAGAAACTTGTATCTCCTGAAATTAAAACTCCTTATTCTTCAGATTTCACATTAATCAAAAAATGTGAAATTATAGATGACTATACAATAAAATTTTTTTATTCAGAAGCGTTTGTTCCTGCATTAGAATCCTGGGGTATCGGGATTATACCAAAGCATATTTTTGATACAGATAAATATGATTTTCACAGACATCCAGCAAACCGAACACCTATAGGTACAGGACCTTATAAATTTTTAAAGTGGGTTACTGACGAAAAAATAGAGTTAATATCTAACGAGGATTATTTTGAAGGTAAACCGTATATAAAAAAATATGTGTTTAGAATTATACCAGACCAAAGCATACAATTTCTTGAATTGTTAAATGAAAGTATAGATTCTATGAATCTTTCGGCAGAGCAGTTTTTTGCATATAAAGAATTTTTTAATAATTATAATAAATTTAGTTATCCATCATTTTCTTATACTTATTTAGGATTTAATTTAGAACATCCAATTTTTAAAGATAAAAAAGTTCGCAAAGCAGTTGCCTATGCAATAAACAAAGATGAGATAATAAATGGTGTTCTATTAGGTAAAGCTAAAAAAGCTACTGGACCTTTTCCACCACAATCTTGGGCGTATA
>JBKBRH010000074.1:0-5692 GCA_046292225.1 Endomicrobiia bacterium | reverse complement strand
GATGCACGAGTTAATTTAGGTATTGCTTATTATTATCAAGGAAAAATAAATTTTGCAGCAGAAGAGTTTAATAAAGTTTTAAAAATAGATCCTAATAACGAAAAAGCAATTTTTTATATCAAAAAAATGAGAGAATAATTTTATGAACAGTCTAGCAAATTCTACAACTACAAATTTAGTATGCAAACATTTTAATATTTGTGGTGGATGCGAGTTTCAGAATATTGAATATTTACAACAATTAAAAAATAAACAAGAATTTATTAAAGAATTGTTTAAAGAATTTGATGTTAAAGAAATACAACCAATAATTCCTTCTTGCCAGACAATTTATTATAGAAACAAAATGGAATTTGTTGTCGGGAAAGATAAATCTAACAAAATTGTCTCTGGGTTGAGACAAAAAGGTAAGTTTTATAAAATTGTAGACTTGTCTGAATGCATAATTAGTATACCTTATTTAGGCGAAATATTAAACATTGTAAAAGAATGGATTAAAGAGAACAATGTTGAACCATATGATCTTATAACTCATAAAGGAAAGTTTAGATATATTGTTTTACGTCATTCAAAAACTATAGATCAAATAATGTTAAATTTTGTTATAACAGGAACTAAATATCAGTTTGAACAAAATGAACAAAAAATGTTTTTAAGTTTAATAGATAGGTTGAAGAAAATACAGAATTTGGATTCTTTATATGTTTCAATAAACAATAAAATCTCAGATAATGCTTCAGCAGAAGAAATGTTTCATCTTTATGGTGAAAAATATATTACAGAAATTCTTAACGGGATAAAATATTTAATTTATCCAACGGTTTTTTTTCAAACAAATACAAAAACAGCAGAAGTTATGTATAAAATTATACAACAAGAAATAATTGATGGCAATGTTTTAGACATTTATTGTGGCAGTGGCGGAATAACACTGCAAATTTTTAATAACAAAAATGTTGACAAAATAATAGGTATAGATTCGTCGTTAGATAATATCGAAATTGCAAAAAAAAATTGTGTAATAAATGATATTTCAGAAGATAAAGTAGAATTTGTAGAAGATACTGCAGAAGTGTTTTTATTAAAATTGTGGAAATCAAAATTTTTATCAAATTTGTCTAATATAATAGTAGACCCTCCAAGGCCTGGGTTGAGTAAAAAAGTAAAATATATAATTTCAGATTTAGGTGTTAATAGAATGATATATATCTCTTGTAATCCAGAAGCGTTGAAAGAAGATTTGAAAATTTTTGTTAAATTTTATAATATTAAAAAATTAATTCCGATAGATATGTTTCCACATACAAGGCATATTGAAATAGTTTGTGTTTTAGACCATAAATAGAAAAGTTTGTATTTTTTCGTATAATCATCTTGTCTGTCAAGATGGAAAAGAAAAAAGTGAAAAAGTGAGAAAGATTATTTAGGTGATAGGTGGTAGCAGGTAGGTGATAGTGGATAGTGAGAGAGTGAGAGAGTGAAAAAGAGTGTTAATAAACATTTCCCATCTATTCAAGAGGTGGCAGGGTGTGTGTCTTCCCTCTATCAAGAGGAGACAAAGGGGTGTGTATATAAACACCTCCCTTGATCCATCTTTGATAGGAGGGAGAAAAATAAGAACTCCTTAACAGTAGGGAGATTAAGTGAGAAGTTTTTTTAGGAGATTAATAAAAAAGTTGTGTTTTTTGTTGTTTCCTTCAGATATATAACTGACAGTTGATAAAAAAACTTATTTTTTAAATATGAAAGAATTATTATCAAATCTTAACCAACAACAAATTGCTGCTGTAGAATATATAGAAGGACCAATGGTAATTTTTGCAGGTGCAGGTAGTGGTAAAACAAGAGTTATAACTTATCGTATAGCATATTTGTTAAGTTTAGGAGTATCTCCTTATAATATCTTAGCAGTAACTTTTACAAACAAAGCTGCAGAAGAAATGAAAAACCGTATTTGTCAGTTGGTACCACAAAAAGGTGAAAATGTTTGGATTTCTACATTTCATTCTTTTTGTGCAAAATTTTTGTACCAAGAAGCAAGTAATATTAACTTAAACAAAAATTTTGTAATTTATGATGAAACAGATTCTAAAAAAGTTATAAAAGATTGTATCAAAGAATTATCTTTGGATGAACAAAAAATTCCTGTTTCATATATTTACGAAGAGATAAGTAGAGCAAAAGATAATCTTATAGATGCAGAGTCTTATAAGATTAACTCTTTAATTTCACAACATCCTTTTAAAGAAACTGTTGCAGAAATATATTTAAGATATCAACAAAAGTTAAAAAGTTATAATGCATTAGATTTTGGTGATTTAATAATGAAAACAATTGAGATTTTGAAAAATCCAGAATTTGTAAAGATTAAAGAAAAATATACTGAAAAATTTAAATTTATCCATGTTGATGAATATCAGGATGTAAACTTTGCACAAGTTGTGTTGTTAAAAATTCTTTCTTCTAAACATAAAAATGTCTGTGTAGTAGGCGATGATGACCAAGCGATATATTCTTGGCGTGGGAGTGATATGAATTATTTGTTAAATTTTAAAAAAGATTTCTCTACTGAAAATGTTAAAGTAAAAGAATTTAAACTTGAAAAAAATTATAGGTCAAAACAATCAATACTGGATATAGGTAATATTTTAATTTCTAAAAATAAAAACAGAGTGAAAAAATTTTTATTTAGTGATATAAAAGGCAATATTGAAGATGATGTAAAAATTTTAAGATTTCAAGACGAATACGAAGAAGCAAAGTTTGTTGCAAAAGAAATTAAAAGTTTAATAAAAGAAAAAAATTCTGATGTTAAAAATTTTGCTGTGTTTTATAGGACAAACGCACAATCTCGTATATTTGAAGATGTTTTTAGAGAAGAAAATCTTCCGTATAAAATTGTTGGTTCATTAAGTTTTTATGATCGTAGTGAAATCAAAGATATTTTAGCATATTTAAGAATAATAATAAATCCAGAAGATAACATCTCGCTTAAAAGAATAATTAATGTTCCACCAAGAGGTATTGGCGATACAACAATTCTTTATCTTGAAACTTTAGCAAAAGAACAAAAAACATCTTTGTGGCAACAACTTGTAGAGATTGATAAAACAGAGCTTGCTTTAAAAACTAAGAATGCAGTATGGAAATTTTTAACATTATACGATATTCTTAAAAGAGAAAAAGAGATGTTGTATCCGTCAGAATTTATTGAATTTTTGTTAGATAAAACAGGATATCTAAAAATGGTTGAAGAAAATTTTTATTTTGAAAACAAAATTGACAAAATAGAAAATATACAAGAATTAATTTCTTTAGCAAAAAATTATGAGGCACAACAAAATATTACTACGATAGAAGAGTTATTAACAAGGATTTCTCTTACAACAAATGTAGAAACAGAAAAAAAGTGTTATAAAAATAATATAGAAAAAATAGTTTCTTTAATGACATTACATTCAGCAAAAGGTCTTGAGTTTGATGTTGTTTTTTTAACAGGGCTTGAAGAAGGTGTTTTACCAACACGATGGGCTATTAAAAAAGAAAACAGTTCTTATAGATTTTTAGATAATAGAATTACAGAACTTAATGAGAACGAAAATGTTTGTAGTATAGAAGAAGAAAGAAGGTTATGTTATGTTGGTATAACTCGAGCTAAAAAAACAATATATTTAACTTATTCTGAAGAAAGAAATATCTGTGGAGTTAAAATGCATATGCTTGCTTCAAGATTTTTAAATGAAATTTTGGAATATTATAATAAAAAATTAGTTAAAAAAAATAGTGGACTGAAAAACATTGTTTTTGAAACAGAAGATGTATCAAAAAATGAAGAATTTAAAGTTGGTGAATATGTTTTACACAAAAAATTTGGTATAGGAAAAATTAAGGATGTTTACAAGGAACCAGTAAGTGATAAAGTAGAAGTAATTTTTTATGATGGCAAAATAAGAAAATTAGATTTACAATATGCTAATTTAAAAAAAATTAAAGGATACAACAAAAATGCAAAAAATCACTAAAGAAGAAGTAAAACATATATCACACCTTTCACGGTTAGCACTTTCAGAAGAAGAACTTGAAATTTATTCTCAACAACTGGAAAAAATTCTTGAATATATGGATAAACTTAACAGTGTTGATACATCAAAAATAGAACCAGCTACAAATATAATTAAACTTTATCCTAAAATGAACATAACACCTAATTACAGAAATGATGAACCAAAAGATAGTAATTGTCAAAAAGAAATTCTTGACAATGCACCTCAAAGAGTTAATAATTATTTCAAAGTAGAAAAAGTTATTGAATAAAAATTTGTTTAGAAAGGAGAAAAGTTTATGTCAAGAAAATGTTTGTTATGTGAAAAACAACCAATTGCAGGTAAAAATGTTGCTCATTCTAAAAAAGTTACACCGAGAAGATTTTTGCCT
The DNA here is from genome assembly GCA_046292225.1 of Endomicrobiia bacterium. Taxonomy (GTDB): domain Bacteria; phylum Elusimicrobiota; class Endomicrobiia; order DTEH01; family DTEH01; genus JANXDG01. The sequence continues at coordinate 1,258 of JBKBRH010000074.1, read as the reverse complement.
AATGTTCAAAAAAAAGTTTTTAAGTTCAAAGGTAAGTTGTACAAAGGATATATATGTACAAGATGTATGAGAACATATAAAGATGAAATAATTTATTTATAATATGATGAAAAAAGAAGTATTACTTAAAAATACGACTATAAAAATAATTTTTGGTGATATTACTCAAATTCCTGTAGATGCTATTGTTACTTTCTCAAATACAGAATTAAAAATGTATAGCAGATTAGCAAAAGTAATTAAACAAAAATGCGGTGATATCATACAAAAAGAATGTGCTAAACTTGCACCTATAGATATTGGGGCATCAGTTATTACTTCTTCTTTTAAATTAAAAACTTGTAAATACATAATACACTCTGCTACAATGGATATAGATTTTAAAACAAATCAGGAATATATAAGATTAGCAACAAGAAATGTATTAAAATCTGCTGAGAAAAAAAGTATAAAATCAGTATCATTTCCACTACTAAGTTCTAATACAGAAAAATTTCCTTATGAATATACAGCAAAAATTATGGCTGAAGAAGTTGCAAAATATATTTTAGAAAATAAAGAAACAAAAATAAGAGAGATAATTTTTGTCTTAGAGGATAAAAAAGCGTATAAGATTTTTTCAGAATTGATACCCGCACATATAGGATATATAAACCGCAAGATAGGTGTTTATCCTATACCTACAGTTGATATCATAATTAATGTGAAAACAAAAAATAAATCAGGCATTGTTTTGATAGAACGCAAAAACCCACCTTATGGTTGGGCTATACCAGGCGGGTTTGTAGAATATAACGAATCTTTAGAGACCACAGCAGTAAGAGAAGCAAAAGAAGAAACAGGACTTAAAATAAAAAATTTAAGACAGTTTCATACATATTCTGAACCAGGTAGAGATCCAAGATTTCATACAATTTCAACAGTTTTTATTGCTGAAGCAGATAAACTTCCTAAAGCGTCATCTGATGCTAAAAAAGTTGTAGTTGCTACAAAAAAAGAAATTTTGTCTGACAAATACCAGTTAGTTTTTGACCACAAAAAAATCTTACAAGATTATTTCTCAAAAACGGGGACGGAGGAAATTTTTTAATTACAAAAGATAGTTAAATAATAATTTTTAAATAAAGAATTTGGCAGAAATTGATCTTGTCCTATAGGTGATAGCGGGTAGGTGGTGGGGGGTAGGATATAGGGAGAAAGTGAAAAAGCAAAAAAGTGAAAAAGATTATTAATAAACACCTCTCTTCTATCAAGAGGG
>JBKBRH010000073.1:0-5847 GCA_046292225.1 Endomicrobiia bacterium | reverse complement strand
AGAGATTTATTTTATAACACACCTGCAAGATTAAAATTTCTTAAATCAGACTATACAGAAAAGATTCACATTATACGTAGTGTAGAAGAATATGCGATTGGTTATAAAAATATAGAATTTAAATTTTATTCTGATGGAGAATTAATTTTTTCTGCTGCAAAGACAGATAAACTTATAGATAGATTAAAAGAAGTTTTAAAAAAAGATATAGTTAACAAACTAATTTATTTTGAATACAAAGACACATTATTTAATGTTTATGGTTTTATTTCGCCTATTGAACTTGCACAGGTGAATAAATCTTTACAGATATTTTTTGTTAACCAAAGACCTGTCACTTCAAGAAATATTTCTCAAATGTTGTATGATGCGTACAGAGATAGTTTGCCCACTGGAAGACATCCTATAGGAATTATTTTTTTAGAAATTTCTCCCGAAATGATAGATGTAAATGTACATCCTACAAAACGAGTAGTTAAGTTTAAAGATGAAGAATATATTTATGAAACATTGAAGAATGTTGTAAGAAAAGAACTTAAAAAATATCTTTCTTCTGCCACAGAATTTGTAGTAAATTTACAAAATGAAGTACAACAAAAATTAAATGTAGAAAATATAATAGAAGATAAAAATTACGATCTTTTACAAGAAAGAACGGATTTATCTTATAAAAATTCTGTTATAAAGGTTTCTTTGCAAAAAGGAGAAAATGGACTACAAGAGATTAAATTTCCATCTTTAAATGAATTTAAAACATTTCAAGAAAATATAAAGGAAACACTTGGGTTTAAAAATTATACTTATTTAGGACAACTACATAAGACATATTTATTATTAGAAACGCAGAATGGTTTAGTTTTAATAGATCAGCATGCAGCAAGCGAACGAATAATGTTTGAAAAGTTTAACAAGATGAATAATATATCAACACAAAAACTACTTTTTCCAATAAATATAGAATTAAAACTTTCCGATTTTGAAGCTATAAAACCATATGTTGATTTAATTAACCAGGTTGGTTTTGAACTAACAATTTCAGGTAAAAGTTCATTAGGTTTTTATGGTATTCCATCGATCATAAACATCAACGATGTTAAAGATTTTATAAGTAGGTTTGTAGAAAATTTAATTTCTGATATAAAAGAAGATCCAAGACAACAAGTTTCTTTGAAAGAAAAAATAATTCGTAGTGCATGCCGTGCTGCAATTAAAGCAAATGATATTTTAACACTTTCAGATGTTGAGAATCTTATATCAGACCTTTCAATGTGCGAACAACCATTTAGTTGTCCTCACGGAAGACCTACAATATTGAATTTAGATATTTCTTATATTGAAAAACTTTTCTTAAGAAAAAAATGATGAAGATTCCTATTATAGTAGGAGTTACTGCTAGTGGAAAAACAGAAATTGCTGTTAAGTTAAAAGAAAAGTTTTCATTAGAGATAATTTCTGCAGATTCAAGACAAATATATAAATATCTCTCCATAGGGACAAATAAACCTCAAGGTAAGTGGGTTAAAATTAATGATGATTTTGTCTTTGTTTACAAAGATGTCAACTACCACCTTGTTGATTTTTTAGAACCAGATAAAGAATATAATGCTTTAGAATTTTACAAAGATGCAACAAAATGTATAAATAAAATTTTTAAAAATCACAACTTAGCTGTTATAGTAGGTGGAACAGGACTTTATATAAAAACAATCACAGACGGTATTTCTTTGTTGCCTAAACGAAGCAATAAAATAAGAGAAGAATTAAAAGAAAAATTAGAATTTTATGGTAAAGAGTATTTATACAATATGCTTTATAAATTAGATCCAAAAAGAGCAAAAGAAATACATCCTAATAACATAAATAGAATTATCAGATCTTTAGAAATAATTATTCAAACTGGAGAACCGTTTAGCGAATTAGTTAAGAAATTGCCAAAGACAAAAAGTTATGATGTTGTCATTGTAGGTTTTTATTTAAGCAAACAGCTAATAAAAAAAAGAATTATTTCAAGAACAGAATGGATGTTTAAAAATGGTGTTATAGAAGAAACAAGAGAATTGTTAAACAAAGGATATGATGCTACAATACCTGCATTTACTTCTATAGGATACAACTGGATTGTAAAATTTATAAATAACGAGATAAGTTTAGATACAGCAAAAGAAAATTTTATAAAAGATACATTAGATTATGCAAAACGTCAAATGACATGGTTTAAAAAAGATAAAAGAATTTTTTGGATTGATTGCGATACACTTTCTGAAAAAGAAGTTGTGAAGAAAATATATGATAAGATTTCTAAAGAATTGAATTTTTAAAATTATGGAAAAAGTAGTAGTGGTTGGTACTATATTAAAATCGTATAATAAAGAAGAAATAAAATCAGAATATAAATCTTTAGATGAACTTTCAAGTTTAGTTTCTACTGCAAGAGGTATTGTATTAAAAACATTTTTAGTAAAAAGAGACAAAATAGATCCTGCTTATTATATAGGTAAAGGAAAGGCAGAAGAAATTGGTAGATATGTTAATGAGAACAAAATTCGTACTGTAATTTTTGACAACGAACTTTCTGTTGCACAGATTAGAAATTTAGAAAAAAAGATTGATGCAAAAATAATTGATAGAACAAGGTTAATACTTGACATTTTTGCACAACGTGCTCATACTAAAGAGGCAAAACTACAAGTGGAACTTGCACAAATGCAGTATATTCTTCCACGACTTACACAAAAAGGTATTTATATGGATAACCAGGTTGGTGGTATAGGCACAAGAGGTCCTGGAGAAACAAAACTTGAATATGATAGAAGAAAAATTATGTTGAGGATAGAAAAAATTAAAGATGAACTTAAAAAAGTTGTAATTTCAAGACAAGAACAAAGAAAATTAAGGTTAGAAAGTAAAATTCCTTTAGTAGCTTTAGTTGGATATACTAACACTGGGAAGTCAACATTGTTTAATATGTTGTTAAATTCTTTAGAAGCGTATGCGGATGACAAACTTTTTGCGACATTAGATCCTTTGGTTAGAAAATTAAAATTACCAAATAACGATGAAATTTTAATAGTAGACACGGTAGGATTTATTAATAAATTGCCACATAATTTGATAGAAAGTTTTAAATCTACTTTGGAGATAGTAAAAGATGCTTCTTTGCTGTTGGAAGTTATAGATATTACTTCAGAAGATAACTTACAAAGAGAAAAATTAGTTAGACAAATTTTAGAAGATATTGGAGTAAAAAATATTCCAGTGTTAAAAGTTTACAATAAAGTTGATCTTTTAGATAAAGAAATTAAAGAAAGTTATATCAAGAAGTTAAAAAATAAAAAAGATAGTGTTATAATTTCTGCAAAAACAGGTTTTGGTATTGAAAAGCTTTTAAAAAAGATACAAGAATGTTTGAACTTCAACACTATCGTTAAAACAATAAAAATTTTTCAAAATCAGTATGAAATTTTAAATTTTGTTTACAAATATTGCAAGGTTATGAATAATAATGTAGATAATAATTGTATAATCTTAAAAATTCAAACAACTAAAAAAATTTTTGAAAAAATAAAAGAGTTAATTAGGTCTAACTTAAAGCAGTAACTTTTGTTTTTTATGCAAGAAAATAAATATAATTTTATTTTTACTTTACCTAATATTGTTTCTTTTTTACGTTTAATTTCTGTAATAATTTTTTTGTTATTATTTTATTATGGTAGGATTTATTATGCAATAATTATTTTGATATTTTCTGCAATTACAGATTTACTTGATGGTTTTTTGGCAAGAGTTTTAAACCAACAAACCCCGATAGGAAGTTTTTTAGATCCTTTAGCAGATAAAATCCTTGTTATTGTCACATTTACTATCTTTATGATAAAAAATTATATTCCATGGTGGTTTTTTAGTATTATCATAGTTAGGGAAATTTTAGTTTCTTCTGGTTGGATTGTAATTTACCAATATAAAAGCACAATTACTACAAAACCAAGATTTTCTGGCAAAGTTTCTATTTTTTTTCAGATGACAACAATGGTTTTAGTTATTTTTAATTTGTATTTTAAAAATTATTTTTTATTAACCTTTATACATAAACTTTTTTTAATAACTTCTTTTTTAGCAATAGTTTCTATTATAGATTATACTCTTTATGCAAGGAAAATTTACATGAAAAAATGAAGAATTTAATATTTTTGATATTTTCTTATTTTTTAGGAAGTTTTCCAACTGCGTATATTTTAGTAAAAAAAATTAAAAATGTAGATATACGAAAATTAGGTTCTGGCAATCCTGGTGCAACAAATGTTGTTCGTACTTCTGGTATAGTTTTGGGTATTATAACCTTGTTGATAGATTTTTTAAAAGGTTTTGTTGCTGTTTTTATTGCTAAAAAATATTTTTCTATAAATTTTTTGCCTTTAGTTGTTTTGTTTGTTATATTAGGACATGTTTTTTCTATATTTTTATTTTTTAAAGGTGGCAAAGGTGTAGCAACATTTTTTGGTTGTAGTTTAGCAATGTCTTACAAGATATTTTTAATTTGTCTTTTGACTTTTGTTGTAGTTTTAATTATCTCACGGTATGTTTCATTAAGTTCAATTTTGTCTATTTTTGTTTTTGGGATAATAATTTTATTTTTTGATTTTATAAATTTTAATTTTTATAACAAATTGATACTATTAATGATACCATTTGTCATTATTTTTCGTCATAAAGAAAATATTAAAAGAATCTTTGATCGGCAAGAAAATAAAATTTTTTAACCTATGAAAAAAATTTTTATAATAGGTGGTGGATGTTGGGGTTCTACATTAGCATATCTTTATACCAATAAAGAAAATTTAGAAGTTTCGCTTTATGAACCAGTTGAAGAATTTAGAAAATATACTATTGCTTATAAAAAACCAAAATTTTTTAAATATGTAAAATTTAATAATAAAACCAAAATTGTAGAAGATATCTTTGAGATTGCAGATAATGATATAATAATGTTTGTTGTTCCTTCAAAATATCTTTATGATGTATTGATGAACATTAGAAAAATAAATATAAATTTAAAAAATAAAATTTTTATTTCTTGTATTAAAGGATTTGACTTACAAACATTAAACAGACCAACAGAATTGATTCATAATGTTTTAAACATAAGTTATGAAAATATTTTTGTTTTCAGTGGTCCTTCTCATGCAGAAGAAGTTGTTCAAAACAAACCCACTGCTATAACAATTGCAGGGAAAAATAAAAAGTTATTAACTAAATTACAAAAAGTTTTATCTACTGAAAATTTAAGAGTTTATACTAATACTGATGTGATAGGTGTAGAAGTTGCAGGTGCAATAAAAAATGTGTATGCAATATCAGCAGGTATTTGTGATGGTTTAAATCTTGGTAATAACGCAAAATCAGCTTTAATTACGAGAGCTTTAAAAGAAATGCTTATTTTAGGTAAAATATTTTCTGCTGAATTGAAAACATTTTTTGGTTTGAGTGGGTTAGGAGATTTGCTTACCACTTCTTATTCTATTTATTCTCGTAATCGTAACTTTGGTGAATATATAGTTAAGTATAAAGATATAGAAAAAGCGAAAAAAAAGGTTGTCAGTTTTGTTGAAGGATATTATACTACAAAGGCAGTATATGAGATTTCAAAAAAATATAATTTAGATTTACCTATTGCAGTTGAAGTTTATAAAATAATTTATAAAAATAAAAATCCACAAGATTCTTTAAATACTTTATTAAAAAGATCTTTAAAACCAGAATTTCAAGATTATAATTTATGAATAAAAAAGATTTGATTGAAAAACTTGCAAAACATACTTTAACAAAGAATGATGCTAAAAAATTTTTAGA
>JBKBRH010000072.1:0-5889 GCA_046292225.1 Endomicrobiia bacterium | reverse complement strand
ATTTTATGGCGCGATGGCTGCTTATTTGATATTTTTACCTATATCAGGTAAACTTAAAAGACGTAGTGAAGAAGAAATTTTTATTAAAGAAGTTATTATCAGAGGTGTGTTACTTTTACAGTCAGGTGTAGCACCTTCTGTGATGGAAGCAAATTTGCAGGCGTATTTGTCTCCAGGGTTAAGAAAAGCTGCTTTAGCAAAGGAAAAAGCTGCAAGAGAACAAATGGTTGCTGAACAACAACAGAAATCTCAAGATACAACTGAAACAAAAAATTAATAAAACTTATGCCGATAAAAAAATCAGAAGTAGGCGAAATGGGCAGGCCTGCACCTACTTGGATGGTATCTTATTCAGATTTAGTAACCCAACTTTTAACTTTTTTTATAATGTTATTTGCATTATCTGCTGCTGCTACAGAAGATCAACTTAAAAAAATTAAGGAAAAAATTGATAATTATGTTGCTTTGAATCAACTTGAAAAATTTGTTTCAACAAAGATTACACAAAAAGAAGGGTTGGTTGTTACTTTTTCAGAAAAATATATGTTTGATTCTGGCAAAGCAGAGATTTATCCTGAAGCAAAAAAAGTTATACAAGAAATAGCAGCGTTGTTAGTAGATGAACCTAATAGAATTTCAATTGAAGGTCATACAGATAATACTCCTATAAATACACCAGAATTTCCTTCTAACTGGGAGTTGTCAACTAAACGAGCAACAAATGTTTTAAAATATCTTTTAGAAGAATTAAAATTTGATCCTAAAAGGTTAACTGCAGCAGGGTTCGGTGAATGGCATCCTGTTGCACCTAATGATACTTTTGAAAATAAAGCAAAAAACCGTCGTGTAGATTTAATTGTAAGAAGATTAGATATTGACGAAATGCGAGAATGGAGAAAAAAGCTTGCTGAAAGTTTGAAAAAGTCGGTTAAAGGATAAATTGTTTAAAAATTTAAGATTTTTGAAATATTGCGGGTGTAGTTTAGTGGTAAAACATCAGCTTCCCAAGCTGAGGTTGTGGGTTCGATTCCCATCACCCGCTTTTTTTCTTACCATTAAATTTTTATTTTTTTCTCTTTAAGGTTTTCTTATGGTAAAATTTACAGATGGTTTGTATTCTGTTTTTAAACCTTCCGGAATTAATACATATGATTTGATAAGAATTATTAAGAAAAATTTTAAAAAAGAAGTTAAGATTGGACACGGTGGAAGTTTAGATCCTATTGCTGAAGGTGTTGTGGTGGTTGGTATAGGAAAAGAGTTTACAAAAAAGTTGCATCAAATATTAAATTTTGCTAAAAAAGAATATATAGCAGAAATATTGTTAGATTTTATTTCTGATACTTATGATGTTACAGGAAAATTGCAAAAGGTTAATGTTGAAAAAATTCCTTCATATGAAGAAGTTAAAAAAGTTATAAATAAATTCATAGGAGAAATTGAACAATTCCCACCACCTTATTCTGCTAAAAAATTTTGTGGGGAGAGAATTTGCGATTTGTTGAGAGAAAAAAAACTTTCTATACAAGAAGCAAAGATGATAATCAAACCTAAAAAAGTAAAAATTTATAATATTGAAATTTTAGATTATAAATTTCCAAAAATAGTATTAAAAATAGAATGTGCTTCTGGGACATACATAAGATCTTTAGCAAATGATATTGGCAAAAATTTATCCTGTGGTGGAGTTGTTTCAAAAATTGTTAGGACAAAAGTAGGAGATTTTTGTATAGAAGAAGCAATAAAAATTGTATAGTTATAAATTGGAGAAATTTTATGAATAAACCATTATTGCAGGTAGCGTTAGATTTTATAGATTTACATCGTGCTTTAAAAATGGCAAAAGAATGTGTCGAAGCAGGAGCAGATATTATAGAAATAGGTACACCTTTGATAAAGTCAGAAGGTGTGCGTGCAATTACAGAAATTAAAAAAGTTATTCCTTCAAATATAAAAATTGTTGCAGATATGAAAACAATGGATGTTGGCAGACTAGAAGTAGAGATAGCAGCAAAAGCTGGTGCAAACATTGTAGGTGTATTAGGTGTAGCAGATGATGAAACAATAAAAGAAGCAATTGAAGCTTCAAGAAATTATGGATGTGAAATATTAGTTGATATGATAGAAGTTAAAAATGTTGTAGAAAGAGTAAAACAAGTAATGAATTTTTATCCTAATTATATAGGACTTCATATTCCAGTAGATGAACAGATGAAAGGGAACATAAAATTTGATTTTATTAAAGAAGTAAAAAAAATTTGTAGTAGTATAGCAATTTCAATTGCTGGTGGGATAAATTCTGAAAATGTAGTAGATGCTATAAATGCAGGAGCTGACATTATTATTGTCGGTGGAGCAATTATAAAATCAAAAGATGCAAAACTTGCTACTCAACAGATAAAATCTGCTATGTTAACAAAAACAAAAATTAAAACAGAACTTTATAAACGTGTTGGTTCTGTAGAAGAAATTAGAGGTGTGTTGTTAAAAGTTTCAACTGCAAACATTTCTGATGCATTACATCGTGGAAGATGTTTAAATGAACTAAAGCCGTTAATAGAAAATACAAAACTTATAGGTCCTGCAGTAACAGTAAGAACTTATCCTGGGGATTGGTCAAAACCTGTTGAAGCTATAGATTTTGCAAATGAAGGTGATGTTATAGTTATAGATGCTGGTGGTGTATCACCTGCTGTATGGGGTGAACTTGCGACATATTCTGCGGTAGGAAAAAAAATTTCTGGTGTAGTTATTTGGGGAGCTGTAAGAGATGTTTCTGAGATTAAAAAATTAAAATTTCCTATATATTCGAGATTAATTTCTCCTCAAGCTGGTGAACCAAAAGGTTTTGGTGAAATAAATATTCCAATTGATATCTCGGGGGTAAAAATTTTTCCTGGTGATTGGATTGTTGGCGATGATGATGGTGTTGTAGTTATACCTAAAGAGAAATTAATAGAAATTACAAATCGTGCTATGGATGTTTTAGAAAAAGAAAACAGAATCAGAAAAGAAATACAAGAAGGTTCTACTTTATCAAAAGTACAAGATCTGTTAAGATGGGAAAGGAAGTAGTAATTTTATATGATCCATCAAATTAATACTGAAAATTTTAAGATTTACATAATTTCTGAAGGTTAAGAGCGATATATGGTGGTGCTATGTTTGCTGTAGTAGCAAAAATATTTTGGCAGAAATATTATCTTTGTGATGAAAAAAATCGTGTTGATATATCTTTAAATTGTATGCTTATAGAAACAAAAAATAAAAAAATTTTAGTTGACACAGGTATAGGAGATAACTTTGAGCAAAAATATGTTGAAATTTATAATATAAGAAGAGAAAAAAATTTGCTTGATTTGATAAAAGATATTGGTTTTAAAAGTGAAGATATAAATGTAGTAATAAACACTCATTTACATTTTGATCATTGTGGGTAGGATACAATAAGTGAAAATGGTCAATATAAACCTGCGTTTAAAAATGCAAAATATTTTATACAAAAGAAAGAATGGTATTATGCATATTTGCCAGATGAACGATCTGTTGCTTCATATAAAAAAGAGAATTTTTTATCTTTGTATGAACATAATCAAGTAGAGTTAGTTGATGGCGATGCTGAGATAGAAAAAGGTATTAAATTAATATTAACCTGTGGACATTCATTTGGTCATCAAGCAGTTTTAATAGAAGATAATAATGAAAAAATTTTTTTCTGTGGAGATTTAATACCCACAGCTTTTAATTTAAAAATAAATTATACAAGTGCTTTTGATATTTATCCATTAGAAGTAATGGAGAAAAAAAATAAATTTTTAAATTTAGCAAAAGAAGAAAACTGGACTTTAGTTTTTCCACATGAGATAAATAATTTTATGGGTAAATATTTTGAAATATATAATAAAGTTTTTAAGGGAAACATATGAATGTTACTTTAATTGGAAGTATGCCACAGAAAGATGCAGAAGTTGCTTTAAAAAAAATTATAGAAAATATAAAAATTCCGTGTTGGCCACAACTGCCTAAAAGAAGTTTTAAAGAACATATGTGTACACAATATTCTGAGAATTTTCCCGGAATAAAAATAGATGACAATAGAGTTATATTCAGCGAGGAAAGTTTTTATCAAGAGATAGAAAATTTTTTTAAAAACTACGAAGATAAAAATTATGATTATTTTAAGATCTCAAAGGATTTTGCAGAAGGATTTTATAAATTTTTAGAATTTTTGCCAGCTATAGAAAATAAAGATTTTTTGTCTTTAAAATTACAAACAACAGGAGTAGTAACTTTTGCTTTAAGTATAAAAGATTCTTATGGAAAACCAATATTTTATGATTTACAATTGCGAGAAGTAGTAGTTAAACATTTAGTAATGAAATCTATATGGCAGTTAAAAGAGATTATAAATAATATAGATTCTAAAGATAATAAAAAAGTTGAATTGATACTTTTCTACGATGAACCGTATTTGTCGGCTTATGGTTCTGCGTTTACTTCTGTATCAAGAGAAGAAATAATAAGTTCTATTGTAACCATTCTAAAAGAGACAAAAGAGTTGTTTTTAAAAATTGTTAATAGTTATAATGTTGTTAATAATCTGGATTTAAAAATTGGTATACATTGTTGTGGTAATACAGATTGGTCGATACTTACAGAAATTGAATATTTAGACATAATATCATTTGATGCGTATGATTTTTTTGAGAACTTTGTTTTATATGCTAAAGATATAAAAAGTTTTTTAGAAAATAAAGGAATCATAGCATGGGGTATAATACCTAATAATGAAAAAATTTTTTCAGTATCTTCTAAAAGTTTAATAGATAAATTAGAAAGATATATTTATGAGTTAACATTAAAAGGTGTAAAGAAAGAGTTGCTTTATAAAAATTTGATATTAACACCACAATGTGGGCTTGGTAATGTTAAAGAAAATATTGTTGTTGACAAAGTTTTAGAAATTTGTAAAGAAATATCTTTAAAGGAGATATAAATATGAATTTTCAAGAATTAGTATTACAAAGATATAGTTGTAGAAAATTTTTACCTATTGCTGTTGAAGAAGAAAAAATTTTGCAGTGTATAGAAGCAGCAAGGGTTGCACCTTCTGCTTGTAATTCTCAACCTTGGAAATTTATTGTTGTTAATGATATTAATATCAAACAAAAACTTGTTGAAGAAGCAACTTCTGGAATATATAAATTAAGTAAATTTATTTCTTTTGCGCCTGTTATTATTGTAGTATTAGCAGATAAAGCAGGGTTTTTGTCAAAAGTTGGATCTTTAATAAGAAACACAAGATTTTATTTGATAGATATAGGTATTGCTTGTGAACATATTGTTTTACAAGCGGCTGAGTTAGGGTTAGGAAGTTGTTATGTTGGATGGTTTTCTGAAAAAGGTGTAAAAAAAGTTCTAAAAATACCACAAAATTATGAGATACCTTTATTGATATGTTTGGGATATCCTGAAACAAGCTATAAAAATACAGATCCGATTCGTCGTCATGCTAAGTCAAACTTAAGGAAAGATTTGAAAGAAATTTTAAGTTTTAATATTTTTTCTTAATTATTGACAAATAAATTTTAAACTTATAATAACAAAAAATTAATTAGTTTATAAAAAAAGGAGGCATAAAAATTATATGGCTGTTAAAATAAGGCTTCAACGTGTAGGTAAAAGAAATCAGCCAATATTTAGGATTGTAGTTATTGAAGAAAGTAAAAAAATAAAAGGAGAACCAAAAGAAGTTATAGGTATTTATAGTCCTATTAAGGAAAATATTGATTTAGATACTGAAAAATATGAAAATTGGTTAAAAAAAGGTGCACAACCATCAGATACTGTTAAATCTTTATATAAACGAGTAATTAAAAAGAAAAAAGT
>JBKBRH010000071.1:0-5905 GCA_046292225.1 Endomicrobiia bacterium | reverse complement strand
CTGTTGAAGCATAAGTTGCTCCTATATCTCTAACATATCCACTCTTTTTATCCGGCTTGCTTAAAATTTTTTCTTTTTTTGGCTTATATTTAATTATCCTTTTCATCTTCAACACTTTAAAAACTTAAAGTCATAATCTGTGATTAAAACTTTTTGGTCTAAAAGTCGGCTAATTTCATCTGGCGCTAAAATTTCATTCCAGAAAATTTCATCTCGTTTTTGGTCTTCTTTTGTCATTCCACCTTTCAAAACACAATCTTTGTAAGGCCAAGAAAGCACAACTTCTTTTTTCTCAATTATAAACTCATCGCCTCCGGTCAAACCAATTTTATTCTTAAATGTGGTGTAGCTATCCGGCAAAAATTGCTTATTGGAAACAAACCTAATAAATTTATCTTTATCAAAAATTGTGGCATTGCCTACCTCTATAAAAAACACTTCCTTCATCTCCTTGTCAGCCAAAAGAAGTCCAATCAAATCCTTATCCAGTTTTATAGCAAGTTCAATAATCTTATTTTTCAAAAGTTCACCTTCACTAACAAGTCGGCCATCTTTTTGAAGCAAATTTTTAAAATTTTCTAACAAATTTTTCATATTTAAATCCTATCAAAATTTTTACTATTTTGCACTAATTTCTAACTTCATATAAGTTTATATTTCATTACTTCCTTTTTTGTTACTGGTCCTATAGTTTTAACTTTTATCCTTTTTGGTATCTTACCATATTTTTTTATAAAATTCCTCACGGTTGACGGGCTACTGAATATTATTTCGTCAAAAAAACTGAAGTTTAACTCAGGCAGATTTTCTGGTATAACATTTTTGTACGCTACCACAGGATAAACTTTAAACCCAAGTTTTGTTAACCCTTCGGTTAAACCTTTATCAGCAATATCAGAACGAGGTAATAGAATTGTGGTTTGTTGTTTGTGGTTCGTGGTTCGTTTAACGAGTTTCTTAAATTCGCTAAGTAAACCTAAAGAACATTCGTTTTTCGGAACTAAATCTGCAACAACTCCGTATTCTTTTAACTTGTTTGCGGTGGAAGAACCAATAGCTGCAATTTTTATCCCACTTAACATTCTTGTATCATAACCTAACTTAAACAATCTTTCAAAAAAATAATAAACTCCAAACCTGCTTGTGAAGACAATCCAGTCAAAAAATTGTCTATAGTTTATAGTTGATAGTTTATGGTATTCACAAATTTTTTTTATCCAGTTATCAAGTTCACTATAATCCTCTAACGGACGTATTTCAATCATTGGAATATGAAATATCAATCCGTCTTCAAAAAATCTTTCAGATGAAAGACCAGTAAATAAAATCTTTTTTGTTTTCCTAAACCAGTTAAATTCTTTTTCTTTTTTCACAACATCACCAACTATAACAACCGCAGGAGCAGAAATGTTAGAATTTTTTGTTTTTTCAACGATGTTCCCTAAGTTACCAACAACTGTTTTTTGACCAACATTGCTTATTTTTGAGACAACACATACAGGCGTGGTTTTTGGTTTACCATTGGAAATCAGTTTTTCTACAACATCGTCCAATGTTTCAACTGACATATATAAAACAATTGTCTCCATTTGTGCCACTTTTTGCCAGTCAACAAAACTGTGATGTTTCAAGTTTGCTTCGTGTCCTGTTGTTATACATACAGACGATGAAACATCTCTTACCGTAAGCGGTATACCGGTATAACACGAAGCAGCGGTTGCCGCGGTAACTCCAGGTATAATTCTATACTCTATGTTGTTTTTTGTTAAAACTTCCAGTTCTTCGTTTAATCTGCCAAATATTGACGGGTCGCCGTTTTTTAACCTTACAACATTTTTACCTTGTTTAGCTTTTTCTATCATAAGTTTATTTATCAAATCCTGCCTTTTAGAAAACCCGTTGGAAAACTTTTCGTTTGAAACAAAATCAGCACAGATTTTTTCAGAGTTAGGATTCGCATATTTCAAAATTTCCGGATTCACAAGAGAATCATAAATAACTACATCAGCCTGACTTAAAACTTTCATACCTTTAACTGTTATTAAATCAGTTTCATAAGGTCCTGCACCAACTAAATATACTTTGCCTTTTTTCATTTTATAATAACGAATAAATATATCCCAAAACTACTGAAGAAATACAAACAATTGACAAATAAACTAAAAGTATTTTGAACCCGAACTCTTTCCTGATAACAAGTATGGTACCATAACTTGTGATCGGTCCTATTAAAAGCAAAGCGAACCCTGCACCGATGTTCAACCCTTGATTGACCAACGCATGAACTAACGGTACGCTCATCGTTGCACACATGTACATAATCAGACCGAAAATAACACTGAATAAATAACCGTATATTCCATAAAGAAACCTTTGAATCAACATTCCTATAGGTGTAAATGTGCTTACTACAGCTGCAAGGACTAACCCTATTGCTGTTTCTAACCCAATTTCTCTTGGCAGGTCTATATATGCGAATTTTAAGATTGATTTTATTCTGTCAAAAACGGTTTTCTTTTGAACACTTGTAGATAGTTGTTCATCCTGACAATGAGGACAAGTGTTCGGGTGTGATTTGATGTTGGGTTTGTATCTTAATTTGTTTCCAATAAATCCGGCTGACATTGCTGTAAGAATCACCGAAAAGAATATATACACAGCGAATTTTATCCCGAAGAACCGCCATACGACTAAAAGTGCGTTTATTGAAGTTGCAGGTGTTGCAATGAGAAAAGAAAGTACAGGACCTAATGATGCACCTTTCATGAAAAATGTTACAGCTATCGGTAATGAACCCCAACAACATACAGGTACAACCGTACCTATTATTGTAGAATAAAGAATCGGTTTTATTCCTTTCCCACCCAAATGTTTTTCCACCCATTTCGTTGATACAAACTCTTGCACTATACCGCTTATGAGGAACCCCACTATCAACGCTGGAACTATCTCAAATGTGTAATGTCTTAAATGGTGTAAAAATTGTACAATCATATCTCCCACCCGTAGCCGATATTTAAATGTCGGATTTTTGTTGTTTTCTTACATCAAGATTCTTCAGTAGATTAATAATCTCATAATTATCTTTTTGTGTTTCTATAGCTAACGAACCTTGTAACGGATGCGGTCTTAAGATTTCAAACGGTATTCTTTGAGTAATTCTATGTTGTAATCCTAACCGCACAAGACCAGCTGCTGCAATCACAATCGCATCTAAATCATCACTATTATCCAATATATATAGTCGTTCTTCAATATTACCACGAATATCTATTATCTGAAAATCTTCTCTAAATTTTTTCAACTGTTCTTTTCTTCGCTGGCTGCTTGTAGCAATTTTTGCGCCAAAAGGTAACTCTGACAATGAACTATATTTTAACCCAGCACGAACAACTAATACATCATATGGGTCTATTGATTCTGTAATAGCAACAATAACCAACCCTTCAGGTATTTTGTCAGGCAAATCTTTAGCACTGTGAACCGCAATATCTATCTCGTTGTTTATTAAGGCTTTTTCAATAGTATCAGTGAAAAAATCTGTCCCTTCAATTTCTGAAATAGGTGTGTGTTTGTCTTTATCGCCAGTAGTATAATATTTTTTTATCTCAAATTCAATATCTTTTGGCAATAGGTTAATCACTTCTTCAACTTGTTTTATTGCCAACTTACTTGGCCTGCTACCAATCCTAATTCTTCTATGTTGTTTGTAATCATTAAATCTCTCATCCATAGCCAAATTTTTTCAACCTCGGATTCAACTATTTCTTGTGCTTTTTGTGCTTCTAAAATTCTTTTTTTATAGTTTTCTTCAATTATCAGATTAAGATCGTCTAAGTTAAACAAAGTTACATTTTTAATATCTTTAACTTCAGGGGCCACATCCCGTGGTATCGCTAAATCAACTATACAAAGATGGGCCTTGTGAGATTTCATAATTTCTTCAACCATATCTTTTTTTAAAATCAAATGTGGGCTTGAAGTAGCACTAATGACAATGTCTGCATCTTTGAGTTCATCTTTTAACTTGTCAAACCTTACTGCTTTTCCGGAAACCATATTTGCTAACTCTACTGCTTTATCATAATTTTTGTTTGCAACAAAAATACAATTTATATCAGAATCTAAAAAATGTTTTACTAACAACTCTACAATCTTTCCTGTGCCAATAAACAAAATTTTTTTGTTATTTAAAGAACCATATATTGACCTTAAAAGTTTTAAAGAAACACTGGCAAAAGAAATATTACCTTTAGATATCTCTGTTTTTTGGCGAACTAATTTTCCTACTTGTATTGCTTTGTGGAATAATTTATTTAAATATTTACCTGTGGTATTTAACTCTTTTGCTTGATAGTATGCTTGTTTTACTTGAGACAAAATCTGGTTTTCTCCTAAAATTTGTGAATCAAGTCCTGAACTTACACAAAAAAGATGTTCAACTGCGTATTTGTTTTCAAAAAAATAAAAATATTTTAAATCATCACTTTTTATTTTTAGTTCTTCACAAAAAATTTTTTTAACCTCATATAATAAATCTGCTACAAAATATATCTCAGTACGATTACAAGTAGAAAGTAAAACTCTCTCATCTATTAAATCAATCTTAGAAAGTTTTATTAAAAAATCAACCATTTGTTTTTTAGAGAAAGAATATTTTTCTCTAATATCAACAGATGCGGTTTTATGACTTATACCAAAAACTGCTAAATTCATTTATCTACAAGGATATAACTTCTTTTATTTGTGGAATTTCTTTCTTTAATGTTTTTCCCACACTTAACTTCAAAATCATAATACTTATTGGACAACTACTACAGCCACCACTTAATTTTACCTTAACTACACCATCGGAAAATTACATCTATAAGTTCAACATCACCACCGTCCGCCTGTAACATAGGTTTTATTTTTTGTAATGCTTTTTCTTTCATAAAATTTTTTCACCTTCAAAAAACCTGTTTTTTCTGTATAATTCTGTATATTTACCATCTCTTAATCTTTTTCACTTTTTTACTTTGCGTTTCCATTTGTCATTCTGATGTATTTTTTTAATGTCATTCTGAGCCGAAGGCGAAGAATCTCGAAGCCAAGATCCTTCACTGCGTTCAGGATGACGAGCCGATCCTTTTTCACTTTCTTACTTTTTCACTATCTCACTTTTTCACTTTCTAACTTCTTTTCTCCACCCTGCTATTTTCTACTCTATGGTCCTTTATTTAATTTCTCCTTTAATACCAATTGTTACATCTTCAAACGGAATTTTTTTGTTTGCTTTTTTTATCGCTTCCTGAACAATGTGTACAAGACCAAAACAACAAGGAACTTCCATATGAATAACTTTTATACTTTTAGGGTTTGCTGTTTTTATTATCTGTGCAATTTTGTCAACATAGGATTCCGTATCGTCAAGTTTCGGACAGGCAATAGCGATCGCTTTACCTTTAAGAAAATCCTGATGAAAATTAGCGTATGCAAACGGGACACAGTCAGCCACTATTAAAATATCAGCGTTTTGAAAATATGGAGCAAATGGCGGAACTAAATGTAACTGTATTGGCCACTGTCTTAATTCCGAAGAAATCGTTGAACGTTGAACATTGGACGTTGAACGACTTTCCCAAGACATCATCTGTGATGAAGGACAGGAAGTCATACCTTTAGGCATCTTATGGTGATGATGTTCTGGTAATTCTTGTGCGTGTTCTTTAAGATGCTGTAAATGTGTATCTAACATTTCAGGTGCTACTTCTTTTATTCGTGCAATTGTTGCTTCTTCGTCATAAGGTTCTGCTTCTCTTTCTTCAATAGTTAATGCTCCTTGAGGACACGAACCTAAACACGCACCAAGTCCATCACAATAAAACTCTTTCACCAGCCTCGCCTTCGGACCTTTTGGTGTATC
>JBKBRH010000070.1:0-5938 GCA_046292225.1 Endomicrobiia bacterium | reverse complement strand
CTGCTTATATATTTTATATTTCTGAAATAATACAAGATGTAGCAGTTGATTTAGGATTAGCTAAAAAAATAGTTCCAGATTTGGTCAATTATACAATTTTAGGTGCTGCAAAAATGTTAGTTGAACAACAAAAAAATTTTTCAGCAGAAGAATTAAAAAATAAAGTTACTTCAAAAGGTGGTACTACAGAACAAGCTTTAAATGTTTTTTATAATAAGAAGTTAAAAAAAATTTTTAAAGAAGCAATCAAAAAAGCATACTTTCGTGCAAAAGAATTGTCAAAAATAGTAAGCAAAAATTAACCTTAGACATTTAAGGAGTAAATTTATGATTATAAAAGTTCGTGTATTACCAAATTCAAAAAACAACGAAATAGTTTCACGTATAGGAACAGTTTTACGTGTTTGTGTTACAACGAAAGATGTTGATAGCGATGAAACAAACAATCTTGTGAAAAAAATTGTAGCAGAATTTTTTGGAGTTAAAGAAAAAGATATTTACTTAAGAAAAGGTCAACGAGGTAAAGAAAAAACAATAGAAATTGAAGGTAAATCTGATGAAGAAATAAAAGAGTTGTTAGATTGTATCCCATAATTTTGAATTTTGTTTTAAAATAAAATGTAGGTAATAAATTTAATTATTACGTAAAAATTTCCTTATAAAACAGTTCCTACATATTAGGCAGTAGAAAAAATCATAAAAATTTTTTAGATTACAAAATAATAATATATAGAAACAATGATTTTAGAAATCAAAGAATTTTTTAATAGCTTGAAAGATAAAAAAATTGTTTTTATAGGGTTAGGGAATAATTATCGTAGTGATGATGCAGTAGGGTGTTATATTGTAGAAGAGTTGCAAAAAAGGTTTTATTCTGATAATATTTACTTTATTAATTCCGGCATAATTGTTGAAAATTATGTCAATAAAATTATAAAATTAAACAGAGAAGTGATAATTTTTGTTGACGCAATAAGAGATAAAGATTTTGTTAATGATTTTTGTATTTTCACAAAAGATGAAATAAAAAATTTTACTTTTTCTACACATAACATTTCTTTGTCTACAATAATAGAATATTTACAAACACAACAATATATTGAGTACAAATTGAGACCAGAGATATTTGTTTTAGGAATAAAAGTTAATTTGTTAGATTTTGCTGAAGGATTGACAGAAAAAACAAAAAATATAGCAGATGAAATTATAGAAATTATTAATAGTTCTTTGAATTTGAAATAAATATTATATCTATATATTTGATTAAAGAAAGGAGATCTTTGTAAAATGCATGAACATACACTGGCAAAAAATTTAGGGTATTTGATATTTAAAAAAATAAAAGAAAACAAACCTAAGAAAATAAAAAAAATTGTTTTTATAATAGGTGAAGCGTCTGGTGTAGAAAAAGAGTTTTTAGAACATTCTTTTAAAGAACATATTTTTAAGAACACAATTTGTGAACAAGCAGAATTAGTTTTTAAAACAGAAAAACCTAAAATAAAATGTAAAAAATGTAATGAAGAATATAAAGAAGCGATATTGAAATGTAATTGCGGAAGTATAAACTTTGATATTATGTCTGGTAAAGATGTTTATATTGAAGAAATTGAAATGGAATAGAAAGTTTTAAGTTATCATTTGACTAAACTTTTAAAATTCTTGCCTAATTTTAATGAAATCTTACAAAATTGAAGTTTATGGTAGAGTACAATCTGTAGGGTTTAGACCTTTTATATATAATCTAGCAAAAAAATATAATCTTTTTGGGTATGTAAAAAATAAAACTTCTTATGTTGAGATAGTTATTACTACAGAAGAAAAAATATTACATAAATTTTTAGAAAATATGAAATCTACCCTTCCTTATCCAGCAAAGATAGATAAAATTTATTTCTACGAATATGAACCAAAAAAATATTTTTCTGAATTTGAAATTTTAGAAAGCGAAGATGAAAAATCAGAGTTTATATATATTCCCGCAGATGTAAAAATTTGTCAGGAGTGTTTAAAAGAATTATTTAATCCACACAACAGAAGATATCTGTATCCTTTTATAAACTGTACTCATTGTGGTCCACGGTTTACTATAATTAAAACTTTACCGTATGATAGAGAAAATACTACAATGGATATATTTCAAATGTGTGAAGATTGTTATAAAGAATATACTGATCCAAAAAATAGGAGGTTTCATGCACAACCTAACGCGTGCCACATTTGTGGTCCTGGATTGAAATTAGAGCTTCTGAGTGACAAATTGCAGATTAAAGATGATTATAAAAATATATTTACTAAAACTACCAACTCATCTTTTGATGTTAAAAAAGTTTTAGAATTTGTTGTTCAAGAAATTATAAATGGAAAAATTTTTGCAATAAAATCCTATGGTGGATATCATTTGGTTTGTGATGCTACAAATGACGAAGTTGTATTAAGATTAAGGAAAAACAAATATCGTGAATTTAAACCGTTTGCTATGATGGTTTCTGATATAGAAGTGATAAAAAAATATTGTTATGTAAACAAAAAGGAAGAAGAAATTTTAAATTCATCACAAGCACCAATTGTTTTGTTAGAAAAAAAAGAAAATTTTAAAGAAATTGACATAATGATAAGTCAATATGTAGCAGAGAAAAATAAATATTTTGGTTTTATGTTGCCTTATACACCACTTCATTATTTAATATTTTATTGGTTAAAAAAATATAACAAAAACATTCCGTTAGTGATGACAAGCGGAAATATCTCAGATGAACCACAGGTCTACAACGATACTGATGCAGAAGAAAAATTTAAAAATATAGCAGATTATATTTTAAGCTATAATAGAGATATAAACATTCGTTGTGACGATTCTGTAGTAAGAATTTTTAACAACGATATATATTTTATTCGGAGATCTCGTGGTTGGGCTCCTGAACCGATATTTGTTGATTATGATTTTAAGAAAAAAATTTTTTCTTTTGGTGCAGAGTTAAAGAATACTTTTGCATTTGGGACAAAAAATTATATAATTTTAAGTCATCACATAGGAGATCTTGATAATTTAGAATCAATAAATTCTTATGAAGACTCAATAAGATATTATTTAGAAACTTTTAAGTTTTCACCTGAAATAGTTGTTTATGATTTACATCCATTATATATGTCTTCAAAAATTGCGAAAGAATTTGCGCAAAAATATTCGCTAAAATCTTTAAGTGTACAACATCATTATGCTCATATGCTAAGTTGTATGTTAGACAACAATATTTTTGAAAAATCTATAGGGATAATTTTTGATGGTACAGGTTATGGTTTAGATGGCAAGATTTGGGGTTCTGAATTTTTTGTAGCAGATATATATAATTTTCGTCGTGTAGGATATTTTGATTATTTAAAACTTATCAGCGCAGACAAAAGTATAAAAGAACCTTATAGAATTGTTTTAGCAAACTTATATGATATTTATAAAGATGATAGTTTCATAAAAAGTTTTATAAAAAAATTTTTTGACTATTATACAAATTTTAAACAAACTTTTAGTTTTGAAAATTTTATAAAAGTTTTCTATAGTATAAAATTTTTGGTTGATAATGATATAAACATTTCTTATTCCTGTGGTATGGGAAGAATTTTTGATTTAGTTGCAGTTCTTAGTGGTATTGGATTATTTAATTATTACGAAGGTCAACTTCCTCAAGAGTTAGAATTTTTTGCTTCTAAAAGTTTTAATGAAACAAGAAACAATAACGAATTTTATGAATACAAAATTTTTTACAAAGAAGGCAGTTATATAGTAGATACAAAACATCTTATAAAACAAATAATTGAAGATTTAATTAAAAAGGAACAATTTGTTGAGAAAGAAAAAATTGCATCAAAATTTCATTATACTATAGTAAAAATTTGTTTAGACATTGTGTTGAAAATTAGAAATGAATTAAATATAAACAAAGTAGTACTTTCAGGTGGTGTGTTTAACAATAATCTTTTGCTTTCAACATTAGTAGATTTACTTAAAAAAAATAATTTTGAAGTTTTTACACATAAAAAATTTCCTTGTAATGATGGTGGGATATCTTTAGGTCAGCTTGTTTTAGGAAATCTTTAAATTCTATGGTAGAGATAAAAGAGTTTAAACCTATCGTATACAACAAAGAAAAACTTAAAAAATTAAACATAGAATTTAAAGATATAATTTGTCCTCCGTATGATGTTATTTCACAACAACAATATAAATCTTTGATACGCAAAAAATATAATTTTGTAAACCTTGAATTGCCAAAAGGTAAAGAAAATAAAAAATATCAGAATGCAAAAAAGTTTTTAAGTAGTTTAAAACGAAATAAAATATTAATAAAGCAATCAACCCCAGCAATATATATTTATCAACATACTTTTTCTTATCCTGAAGGGTCAAACAAATATTATACTAGGACAGGAATTTTTTGTTTAATAAAATCAGATCCAGAATACAAGACAATTCTTCCTCATGAACAAACAAAACCAAAACCCTTAGAAGACAGGTTGAACTTAATTTCCAATTTAAACTTGCAAACATCTCCACCATTTTTTCTTATAGAAGATAAAGATAAAAAGTTTTACAATAAGCTTTTAGAACTTGCAAACAAAAAAAATCTTGTTTTAAGTTTTAAAGATGACAAGTCCGAAGAACATAAAATTTATCGTGTTATTGTTGGGATGGAAGAGCTTAAGTGGATAAAAAAGTTTGTTGAAAAAGAAGTACTTTTTATAGCTGATGGTCATCATAGATATAAGGTTACTTCTGAATATTTAAAAAAAATTAACAAAAATTATTTGATGGGATATATATGTTCTTTTTCTGACGATGGATTATTAATTTTACCTACACACAGAGCTGTTTTAGGAAGATATGTTTTAGAAGAAGTAAAAAAATATTTTAATATAACTTTTTGGGATGGTAAAAAACAGCCTCAGATTTTGTTTTATCACAATGGAGAATTTAAAGTTTTGAATTTAAAGACGAAATTAAAAAATTTAGATAAAACTTTAAAAGATTTACCATATGTAATTCTTGACGAAACTGTATTTAAAAATTTTTCTAAAGAACAGATTTTTTACCATCAAGAGATGAAAGAAGTAATAAATTTTGCAGATAAATATAATGGTTTTGCATTTATATTACCTGCTGTGACAAAAGATGAGTTTATGAGGGTTGTGAAAACAAATCTTGTATTTCCGCCAAAGACAACTTATTTTTATCCCAAAGTTATAAGCGGATTATTTTGTTATGATTTAGAAGAATAGTTTAAAATTTAATGTAAAATTTTTGTAAAAAAAATAAATTTTGTAAATTTTAGTTGACAAATTGCAATTTTGTGTATATATAAAATAATTGCTGAAGAAAGTTAAAAAGCTGTTAAGTTTTTTAAAAAAGTAAAGAAAGGAGAAAAATCTTAAGAATTTTAAGGTTTTTTAAATGAAAAAATTATTAAGTATTTTAATTTTAGTAAATGTATATACGATATTGTTGTTTATTAAACCTGTAAATTATTTATCTCACCAAAATTTTGAATTGATAAATTCCAATTTTGTTTCTTTAAATCTTCTTGATGCAAGAGATCTTTCTAATACTCAATTTTATCAAAATGATATTTTGAAACAATTGTTTGTAGAAACAATTTATATTCATTTTATATTAGACGAACTTGAAAGTTTTAAATCAATTACTGTTTTGTTACTTAAAAAATTTGTTAATTTTTGGTTTGTAGCTAAAGTTGTAAATGTTTGTTCAGAAAAAATATATTATTTGCTTACAGAAACAAGAAAATATTTTAGTTTTAACTACAAGTTTTTGTTTAATTTAGTCCTTTCCATTTTTACTTTACTTTTCTATTTTAAAACACATCTTAAAACTTTTAAATTTACTTCAATAATTTTAAGGTGTTGATAAAATCCTTATACCCCCTGC